>DASZLH010000015.1:0-5432 GCA_035552495.1 Kapaibacterium sp. (SeqCode)
AGTTACGGCTTCGCGCAATTTTCGGATCGCCGTCTTTTGCTGCGTAAGGTAGAGATTGCGCGCCAGTTGCTGCGTGATCGTGCTCGCGCCTTGCCGCGCATGCAGCGTGAGGACGTCTTCCAGGGCGGCGCGGAGTGTTCCCCACAGATCGATGCCCCAATGATGGTAGAAATTTCGGTCTTCCGTAGCAATAAGCGCCTTGATGAGGAATGGAGGAACGTTGCGAAGGTGAATGTTCGTCCGATTTTTTACGAAGAACTGATCGATCGGTTCGCCATCGGTCGAGATAATGCGAGTGGCGATTTCGGGATGGGGCGCTTCGAGTTGTTCGAGGCTGGGGAGGCCGCGCTGCACGTCCCACCAGACAAAGGCCAGGAGCAAGACCAGTGCGGCGATAAGGAGAAAGAAAATCCTGCGTTTCGAACGAGTCACAGTCTATCAGGACAAACCATTGCAATTCAAAGTTTCAAGATATGCAAAATTGGAATATCTGTAAAATTCAGAAGCTCTGCTATATTTCCAATAGCGGTTAAGCATTTCATCGGTTGCTTACAATATCGGGGAATTCTGTTCGTCTTCCTCTGTTAATGTCTACCTTTATGTGGGCAAAGCAAAGATTTTATCGAAAAAGCCCTGAACAGAATGCCAGTTGAAACACCGAAAACCGATTTAAATGCGCTCCGGATCAATCGCGGTCCGGCGGGCGGTCCCAACTCTTTTACCTCTGTTACAGAGGTACAATCAGGCCGAAAACGTCTGTTTATTTATGTTGGAATCATCGCGGTTGTGCTTATCATCGCCGGTATTCTCTTTTCTTCTGGGATCTTTAATGCAACCGAGGAAGTCCAGACGGGTACGGTCCAGATGACGTCCTCCTCGCAAGCAAGCGCGGTATTGACGGCATCGGGGTATGTCGTTGCGAGCCGCAAAGCAGCGGTCGGATCGAAGGGAACGGGCCGGCTGGTATGGCTCGGAGTCGAAGAGGGGTCGCATATTAAAACAGGACAGGCGATCGGACGGATCGAATCGAGCGACGTTCAAGCTACGCTCGAACAAGCCGAGGCATCGCTCGCAGCCTCCAAAGCGAATCTGCAAAATATCCGGGCCGCGCTCGAAAATGCCGACTCCAATTATCTGCATGAACAACTGTTATTTAAAAAAGGGCTTGCGCCACAATCGGACTTGACATTAGCCGAATCGCAGAGGAAACAATTGCAGGCACAGGCCGCTTCCGGCGAGGCCAACGAGCAGGTTGCAGCCAAGGGGGTTCAGGCTGCACAAGTTCAGGTCGAATTCACAAACATTCGCGCTCCCTTCGATGGCACGGTACTAACGAAAGATGCCGATGTCGGCGATATTATAACTCCGTTTGGAGCCGCAGCCGGCTCGAAGGCCGATATTGTGACGTTGGCCGATATGTCTTCGCTCGATGCCGAGGTCGATGTATCGGAGTCGAACATCGAGCAAGTCCATGTTGGGCAGCCGTGTCAGATCACGCTCGATGCCGTCCCCGAAAAGCAGTATAAAGGCAGCGTTCACATGATTGTCCCGACCGCCGATCGCAGCAAAGCGACGGTACTCACGAAAGTCGATTTTCAGGACATCGATAGCCGCGTACTGCCAGAGATGAGTTTGAAGGTGATGTTCCTGAAGGACTCCGCCGAGATCGATACAACGGGCCCGAAGCTGACCGTCCCGGCCACTGCAGTCGTAACGCGGGACGGCAAAAAAATCGTCTTCGTAGTCCGCGATAACGCGGTGACCGAAACGCCGGTCGTGCTTGGTCAGGCGATCGGCAATGGACTGGAAGTAAAGAATGGGTTGAAAGATGGCGACAAAGTTGTACTCAGCCCCAGCGATAAATTGAAGAGTGGGGCGAAAGTGAAGGTGGGGGAATAGCAGAAGTTTTTATGACAACTCCAGACAAGCTACGATTGAATCATCTTCGAATGCGCGAATGGCCCAAATATGTCCGCGCAATATTCTTTCTACCGTTTCGGTTGTTTGATTGCCGCAGCGAAGCCAGATAACTTTCGGTTGTGGACCATAGAGCGCGGCATGTCGGCAAAATCAGAATCCTGAGTTACAAGTGTTAAACCCTCCGATTTTGCATAGTTCCAAATCTCTCGATCGTCCGCCGCTTCGAGATTGAGAATTTTAACTTGTTGGGAGTCTGGGAAAATATCCGATAATAATCGGCACAATTTGAAACTGAGGTTCTCGTCGAAGAGAAATTTCATCCGATAGATTATGCCACGGTAAGCACATGTCGCTCACGGTCCGCAGCGTATGCAAGCGCAGCGCGAATATCTTCTTCGGTCAACTCCGGATAATCACTCAGGATTTCTTCATGGGACATTCCTACCGCAAGCCAACCGAGGACATCAGCAACAGTAATACGCAGACCGCGGATACATGGCCGCCCACCCCGTTTACCTGGCTGAATCGTTACAATAGCATGATAGTCCATATCAATGCAACGCGTTGGTCTGGCAAAAAAATTCGCGAGAAGAAACGTGATTACTTGAGATTATACATCGAGATTACTCCAGATATTCCTCGTAGGATAAAATTCAAATTTCTTTGAACGGTCGAATTATTTTCTTATTTTTGTAGAGTAGAAAATTCACCAGATCGCCTTATTCTTATGCCAGACGCTATTGTTCAAGTCAAAAACGTAACGAAAATCTATAAGCGGGACTCGATGCAAATTCCGGTACTCCAGAATATTTCGCTGGACGTGCCCGAAGGCGAGTTCCTCGCGCTTATGGGACCTTCGGGTTCCGGTAAGACCACGCTGCTCAATTTAGTCGCGGGTATCGATCGTCCGAACCAGGGTTCGATTATGATTGCCGGGACCGATATTTCAACGCTGAACGAATCGTCGCTCGCACAATGGCGTTCGCGCCATGTCGGGTTCGTGTTTCAGTTTTACAATCTCATTCCTGTATTGACCGCATTCGAGAACGTCGAGCTTCCGCTCTTGCTCACCCATTTATCGAAAGCCGAACGCAAATCGCACGTCGAAGCGGCGCTGGGCGTCGTGGGACTCGCCGACCGGATGCGACATTATCCGAAGCAGCTCTCCGGCGGTCAGGAGCAGCGCGTAGCAATCGCCCGCGCGATCGTTACCGACCCGACGATCATCGTGGCCGATGAACCGACGGGCGATCTCGACCGGACCTCCGCCGAAGCCGTGCTCGATCTGTTGCAGCAATTGAATCAGGAATTCAAAAAGACGATCGTCATGGTGACGCACGACCCCGCTGCAGCGGAAAAAGCACATAAGACACGGCACCTCGATAAAGGTGAGCTATCGGTGAATTAAGGTGGTGAAAAATAATTTTAATGTCATTGCGAGAAGAGCATTCTGAGCAAAGCGAAGAATGCTCGACGAAGCAATCCCTGCTCGAAACCGATGGATTGCTTCGTCGCACGAATCTCCTTCGGTCGATTCATGCTCTTTGTAATGACGATAAAAAAATATTCGGAATAGTATGAAAATCGTCAAACTGATTTTTCGAAATGTCTTTCGCCATAAGCTCCGGGCGTTCCTGACTATTCTCGGCGTCGCCATTGCAGTAATGGCCTTCGGCTTGCTGCGCACGCTCGTCACGTCCTGGTATGCCGGCGCAAATGCTGCCGCGCCAGACAGACTCGTCACGCGCAATTCGGTCTCGTTCATTTTTCCGCTGCCGCTTTCATATCGCGACCAAATCCTTCGAGTTTCCGGAGTGAAGAATGTTACGTATGAGAACTGGTTTGGCGGCGTGTATATCGATAAGAACCATTTCTTTTCACGCATTGCCTGCGATCCGCAGACAATGCTCGCGATGTACCCAGAATACGTGCTGCCGCCCGACCAAACGGCTGCATTCGAAAAAGAACGCGATGCCTGTATCGTAGGACAAAAATTGGCGGACCAATATCATTTCAAAATTGGCGACATCATTCCGATCGAAGGCGATATTTTCCCCGGCAAGTGGCAGTTCGTCGTGCGCGGAATTTATCATGGTAAAACACCGAGTACCGAAGAGACGGCGATGTTTTTCCAGTGGGATTATCTGAACGAACGGATGATAAAGACCACGCCAACGCGCGCGAACAATGTAGGCTGGTATGCGGTACAGGTCAATAATCCGAGCGATGCGGCGCGTGTTTCGGAAAGCATCGACGCGCTGTTTTCCAATTCGTCCGCCGAAACGAAAACGGAGACGGAGAAAGCGTTTCAGGCCGGATTTATTTCGATGTCGAGCGCGATCATTACATCACTGCAAATTATTTCTTACGTGATTATCGGTATTATTTTCCTCGTGCTCGCGAACACGATGATCATGACGGCCCGCGAGCGCATTCGAGAATACGCCGTGCTAAAAACGCTTGGGTTTACCTCGAAGCACCTGATGGTGCTCATTTTCGGCGAATCGCTTTCGATCGCTATCTTAGGCGGGATCGTAGGCATTCTCATTACATTCCCGATGGCCGCCGGATTTGCAAAAGGCATGTCGAGTTTCATTCCCATGTTTATCGTCGAAGGTGATACACTCCTGCTTGCTGCGCTGTTCGCCCTGATCGTTGGAATTGTCTCGGCGATCTTCCCGGCTAACCGCGCGGCCAGTATGAAAATTGTCGATGGGTTAAGACAAGTAGGATAAAACCTGGATTACGCAGATTGGATGGATTTTCTGGATTGCTATCGGCGAAACGACAAATTTTCTAATAATTTTTAGAATACCATGGAATCCGAAACTCCTAAAACAAACGGACTTAGCATGGAAGATGGCAATCTTACTGGTGCCGTTATTGGCTGCGCTATGCACGTGCATAATTATTTAGGTTGCGGGTTTCAAGAATTTATTTATCAAAACGCTCTTGAAATAGAAATGGCTAAGACCTCGTTGAGGTTTATACGCGAGTACGAATTGCCAATATTTTATTACGAACAAAAAATTGGTGCTCGCCGTGTAGATTTTCTGATCGAAGACAGAATTCCTATTGAACTTAAAGCTATCGAGGCGTTGCAAGACGTTCATCTCGCCCAGGCCAAAAATTATTTGGAAGCATTTCAATTGCGCGTAGGTCTCCTTATTAATTTTGGCGGCAAGAGCCTTCAAGTAAAGCGTCTTATTAACTCGAAGGCGTCTTCGAAGAAGACTGATTTTAAAAAGCAATAGTAACGTTCACGCAAATATTTGTTTGGAATAATACTTTAAGATTTATATTTTATTAAAGGCAATAGTAATCCAGTAAATCCATCTAATCCGCGTGCCGTATCAATTCGAAAGCACCTTGAAGAATACTAATGCGAGTGTAAATAGGATTTTAAGAAGCAATAACAGTTCACGCTAAAATTTGTTTGGAATAATATTTTAAGATTAAGATTTTATTAAAGGCAATAGTAATCCAGTAAATCCATCTAATCCGCGTAATCC
>DASZLH010000016.1:0-20634 GCA_035552495.1 Kapaibacterium sp. (SeqCode)
CCAAGGCATTAAGAAGAATAAAGATGGCAGAAGACCAATAGAAATAGCGTTTATACGTTTGCAGCAACTGAGGTTCGCGAATTAGCTCCTCCAGGCCGAACGCAGTTGCAAGCGATCCAAGAAACCAGACAAACCAGAGCATTCTGTTCGGCATTCGAATATGATCGAAGATAGGAATGAATTTCCAGAATAGCCATTGCACCCCGGTATAGGAACCCATACTATAGGCGACTGCAAAAATTGAAAACGCAACAAAAAATCCAACATAGCGTGCTCGCGGATCGGATGATTTGCGGCGACTCCAAAGCCGAATAATACCGAAAAGCGCGAGAATTTCCGCAAGGACCCCCCAATAAAACGTCCCTTCCCAATACCACATCCCGTTGCTGCGATCCACGTTTTTCGGCATTAAGTATCCAGGAAACTCTCCAAAGAATTTAGGGACAAAGAAGCTTATAAATCGAAATGGATGCATACTCCCCATTGAAGCATCGAGATAACTAAGATGCTGACGAGCAGAAAGCTGTGTCAGTTCGAGGAGAGGTAAAAATTGAATTGCAGCCACGCCTGTAGCCACGAAAAATGCAGTCGCGAGATGAAACAACGGCTGTATTGTGGATTGTTTCGAATTGCGTTCGAGGGCTCTTCGAGTCGTTTCCCAGAGCGTGAATGTTCCCAAGAATAATGCAATCAGAAGAAATGTCTGTGGCTGTCCCGCAAGAAAGCTTATACCGAATAATAGCCCAAGACCGATCGCACCACGAAGAGACTTCCAACTTATCATTGTCAGCAATACTTCCCAAGGAAGTAAGGAAAGCTGGAGGATCTCCATCGGGTGATTCTGTTCTGCGACCATCCGAGCACCGAATCCGAAAGTGATGCCAGCAATAAGCGCAATGATTCCGCTGGCTTTAAATTGATTGCGCAATAAATAAAAAACACCTAATGCTGCAAGAGGCAAATGCAAAAGTGTAACCGTTTCGGGGACTAAAATAGGGAGGTGCTTAATGGTGGGAAATATTAAGTGTGTAATAGCGATTTCAAGAAGATTGCATGGATACCAAAAGGCAGTTTGAGCATCCGACAGTAGAAGGGACCAAGCCCAAGAAAATGGATTCCAAAATGGTATAGTGTGCCGAAGTCCAAGTGTATAGAAACAGAACTCTCGAATGGGATATTCTTGAATAAAGAAATCTTCCCAAAAAAACCTCTTACCTATTAGAATGGGCCAGTAGACAAGAATACCATAGATTAAATATACAGTAGCTGCGACGCGAACTTTGATGTTGACTGTAAGCCACCAATTGGCCTTTCTTGTGCTCCTTGACGGTTTCGCAATCATCCAAAAGATATCAAATTGGTAGGAATGATGTATTCAAGTCCGTAGCGTTCGCGTGGATTTGCCGCTCTAAGGCAAGGAAATAGCCCCAAATGAGCCCGACCCACATTAGGTCTGTTTTTGAATCGAAAACAGGGCCGAGGTATGCCGCGAACAGTAGGATAATCAGGGCGCCTACACATCCTCTTGCAACAATCCTAGACCGATCAGGAAGTGACTTCGTTCGCGCTAACTTAAAACCATTGTAGAGAAAGGTGAAGAATGGAATGAAGAATAGCAAAGTCCCGATTATTCCCGTTTTAAAAATTATGTAGAGGTAACTACTATGGCTGAAGTTCATCCAGGTATGAACCCCCCGACCTAAATCGAAGGCACGGAATGAGCTGCCAAATCCATGACCTACAATCGGCGATTGCTTAATTGCGAACCATTCTCCGGACCATTCAGCTAACCGCTCCCTAAGTGCGAGGTCATGACCGAGACGCTGGGTAGTCACAAGTCGATGTAAATAAGACTTGACTAAGAGTGAAAGAATACGTGAAAAATGCATCATGATAATAACAGCAACAGATGCTATTCCAGCGATAAGGAGAATTCTGCGACCACCCCGTTTTCGCTCTTTCCAGGACCCAAGCGATAGTACTATCATGGAGGCAATGGGCGTGGCCACGTAACTATTTCTTGATAAAGAAATAGCAACCCCAGTCGCTTCTAATAGAATTAAAAGGATCGCGGCTCGAATTCGCCATGGTTGTTTTTCGACCATAAGATATGAAACGATAATGGCGATGATAAATGGTGCGAGCGTAATATCTATTGTCCCCTTTCCCGTTTGAAAAAGATAATATGCTTGTACGATATTACTTCTTATTTGAAAAACACTTCCAATGACAAAAAGACATCCCGAAAACAGCACAGAGGCAAAAAGCCAATTTTCTGCTTTCGACCCCGGAATAATAAATCGTACATACAAGACGGGCATTATCAAAAGGGGCAGGAGATTGAGTAGCTCACGAACAGCGATTGCTGGGGAATTCTGGTTGAGAATAACACCCCCAATCGTTACCAGGATAGACCATACAAAGAAAAGCATCAGGCTGATTTGAACGGGAGATTCACTTAACGAGCTCCATTCAAAAATTCGTATCCTGAATATCCAATATCCAATAATCGACACGAGGCAAAAACCAAGTACAAGTTCGAACCCTGAGGGAGCACCTCCAATTGTATCTGCCTTAGGATGCAACGTGATAATGACGTTGATAGCGATAAATCCAATGATCGAATAAACGGGGTCCCTAAGAATGACCCACATAACTACTAATCCTAAAATGCCAACGATTGGCAGGAGAGAATTTGTAATGAGGAATGACAGTAATAAAACCGCGATTACTCCTGCTCCGAGGAGCACTTGCGTCCGAGTGGTTAGGATAGCAAGCGAATCACCCATGTGTGGGAATCCGCCTGCAACCGCTGGCCGCCATCGTCGAAGGAGCGTCATGCGGTTAGCTCAGGATTCGTTGTTGATCGCGGACAAAATTCGCGCGTACACGACGCAGGTTGGCCAGCACGATCACGCATATCGCCATTATAGCTGCCGTTCCGGCGAGCGCCGCAAGCAGTAATATCGACCGGTGCGGGCGCGATTTATTTATTGGGGTTTCGGCGCGGTCGAGTGTGACGAAGCCAAAGAGCAGCTTTTGCTGGTCGAGCTTTGCTTCTTCGTAGGATGGCAGTAAAAAAGCTTTTAGTTTGCTTTGGATTTCGACTTCGCGCATACGACGGAGATATTCCAGCGCAACATCGGGCATGACGTTCGTGGGCACGAAGGAGGTGGCTTTAGCGTCCATACCTGCACGCATTTCTCCGATCTTGCTTGCAATCTGATCGATCGTATTACGATAGACCTGCGCTTCACTCGCGTTCGAGCCATACAGCTGCTGGGCGTTCTGCAGATTTATCTCGGCCACATACTTTTGCTGTTCGAGTTCGGCCATAGCGGAAAGCTCCGCTTTTGCTTGCTCGGGCAGCGAGTAGACGCCATACTTCCTCTGAAACGCGCCAAGCGCTTGTTCGGCGGAATCGAGATCGGCAACATTTTGATCGTAACGCGCCTGCGCGTAGGTCACATTGTGATTCGCTTCTTCCTTCGCAAGCCGGGTGTTTACATCGTTGATTGCATCGATCACCGCATTCGTAACTGCCGCCGCGCGCGCAGGATTCGTATCTTCGAAGGAGATCTTAAACGGACCTTCTTCGCTCAGTTCGCCATCGAGGTTTTTCGAAAACTCCGCGAGCGCCTCTTCCATATTCTTAGCGCGATAAATTTTAATGAAGCCGAACTGGTGAATGATTTTTTCTTGTAGTTCGCGACTGTCCATCAGCGAGAGTGGAGTATACGAATCGTCCCCGCCGCCACCATGCAATTTTGCAACGCCCAAATCCTTAAGGCTGCTGGCAATGCCGGAAGTAATATTACTAAGTTCTCCACCCTGTTGACGAGCCGGCAGGATCACGGCAGTCGCTTTGTAGTAATTGGGCATCCATACGAATGCATAAGCGCCGACCGCAGCCGTTACAATTACCGTCACCGTAATAATCAGTGCTTTGTGCAGGAGAACGATCGTAAGATTTTCAACCCACGCCCTGCGGCTCGGACTAAGTGTTGATCCAGGCAGACCCTTCGGAGTGCCACCTGCCGCCGCAGATAAATCTACCGCAGTGATGGGCGTCGAGGAAATCGGAAGCGGATCGGTCATGCGATTCGAAGATGCAATTGGTGTTCGTTCGTCCATGTCTATATGAATATTGTCTCAAGCGGCGTTCAAAAGAGCACCCGGGCGCCCACAGCGACCAGTGTTTCAGGAAACTCGCGCGGCGCAAGCGATATAGGAAGACCCTGAAGATTTACGCCGGGCGTCACAGGAGCTTCACTTAAGTAATTGACGCTCGACTTTGTTCCGCGCGCAAAGACAACTATTCCGCGCCACGGCTCGAATTGGGCCGTCGCGGTGATGGTAAAGATATTGACGCGGCGGCCATTCAGGATATACGTCTGGGAATCGTTCGATTCCTGCGTCGTACTCAGGTTATAGTCCGCGCCGGCGTTATAGAGAAGCTTGCCGGTCGAATCATAGAGATTCTCGCCACGCAGAACGAGTTCTCCTTCGAGCGAAAATGTCCACTTCTCCGACGGCGCCCAACGAAGCGCGCTCCAATAACTCTCGGCATTCGGGCCAATCTGGGCGCCCAACAGCGTCCCGGAATTTGTAAACCGGTTGTCGTCCGTGTTCCAGTGCGTGTAAGTATATGGCTCGACGCGCATCCACTCGGCTTCCCAATCGAGATTGGATATGCCAAATGCACCGGCCCACATTCCGCCCAATTGCCATGCAAATTTATTCTGGGCCCAGCCAGTCCCGATTTTACTTCCAAGGAAATCGTCCAACAGACCTTGCCCCCTCACCTCGAACCCAGGCGCCACGCGCCACCGCGCATGCATTGCGAGGAGTCCATTATCCTTATCCTGATCGGCCACCCCTTGTCCAACTACTTCCAGAAACGAGAATGGGTTAGCGTATGCAAGCTCGAAGCGGTCGCTGAAGACCATCATATCCGTGAATCCCAATTCGAGATCGTGCCCGAGCATAAACGTCAGATCGTGGAGCGCAAGATATTTCACTGGATACCCCGTGCCAAAATTCGTATCGGCAACGAGCGACGCGATCATTGCCTGATACCGCACGGCCCCAATGTGCGCGCCCAAACTCAGGAAATCGTATGTAGGCACATCCGGCGAGAGAATAATATTATCGTTCTGGTATCCTCCGCCAAATGCAATGGCTTCGCGCGCGATCTTGCCGGTAAACCAATCGTTGTTATAGGTCAACTCTGCCGTCGTAAAATCGAAAAACTGCTGCCCGGTGAAGTCGGCAAAATTATGGTTTCGGCTCAGGACGGGATCTTCGAGGGCAAGCGCGGAATTGCCCCACTTCTCTCCGTTCGTCGTTTGCATAAAATACCCGACGTGACCGCTCAGCGTTCCAGAGAATCTTCCTCCGATCGTGCCAAGCAATACCGAGGCATTTTCCGGCCCGGACTTATGCCGCTCTTCGAGATCGGCGATGCCATGCACAAACAGATCGGAATTGGTGGAGTCGTCGAACCAGCGATAGAGATATTTATCTTTATCGGTGAAGATGCCGCTAAAAAACAAGGGCTCGGCGTCTTTCGATGGAAACATCGTGACGACATCGTTAGGATCGTGAGCATAGGTGCGAAGATATTTTGCGCGCAATGCAATTTCGGCGTCCGAAAGCTTAGCGGGATCAGCTTGCTTCAAAAATTCGGCGACCTCATATTCCGAGATAGGTAGCACAGCCTCGGAGTATCCTTCGATGATGCCGCGCGTCGAAAGATGACGAAGAAACGCATAGACGTCTTCGCCAATCGGCACTTGCTCGACGCCGACGTGAGGCGGAGAGGTAAGCGTCTGACCGTCCGCCTTCCTCAGCGCGAAGATCGCACACAGAAGACAAAAGAAGGCTATTCCTATCTTCAAATCAGGGTTTTTTGATAAATGTCAGGTAAAGACCCACAAGGAAGCTTCCTATTCCGACGATTAGTCCACCAATCGCAGATAAGCTTTGCACATCGTAATTTTCTGGTAAGTCGGGTTTTTTGGGGACGAAAATTTCATCGCCCGGTTCGATCTTCGTATCGCTCGGATCCAGCCACGCTTTCGAACGCATTTTGATGACGACCGTGCGCGAGGGCGTCGAGCCTTCGGAATAACCGCCAGCGCGTGCGACGTAATAACTAAGCGGCGCGCCGGCCTGGTAAGTAACATATCCTGCATTGTTCACAAAACCCGAAACATAGACGGTCGTCGGTTGCTCGGGGACGACGATCTCATCGCCATCCTGCAGCGAAATATCCGCCGACTCATCGCCTTTGACGAGCACTCGTTCCATATCGACCACGACCGTCGGCGTCCGCGTGGAGAGTTGCTTTTGCAAATTCATCGTGTCCGAAACCCCGAGATTTTCCTGCCGGGAAATCTGCGCTATATCTTCCGGCGATCCGACCGTCAATTCATCGTAACGGCCATAACGAAGCACGACTCCGGCGGCTGGATAGGCCGCGGGAGTAAGCCCACCCGCTTCATGGATAATCTCCGCGAGCTTCGTCTTTCCATTGACAATGGGATAGACACCCGGCTGCCCGACCTGCCCGCGCACAACGACGACCGCCGCCTGCCGCGTATCTGCCAATCCTCGCACGACAATCCGATCGTCCGGCACGAGCGGCACGTCCGGTGCAGTATGGGACCGGATGGTGGTAAGATCGTACACTTTGGGCGGGAGTGCTTCGCCGTCAGGAGTCATGCGCGTCAGTTCGACGTGGTGCAAGTCCGCATTGGACGTGGGGCCGAACGCATACGCAATCGCATTCGAGAGCGAATCGCCTTCTACAAATTCGTAATCGCCGGACTGCACGACAGCTCCATAGACGCCGAGCGAACCGACTTGCCGGTCACGTAGCGGCACAACGACGACATCACCCTCTCGCAACAGCGGTGAAGCCATCGGGTCATGCAATGCGCGATACCGCACCAAGTCGATACGGTCGCTCGTGCCATCCGAGTGAGCGACGGTTATATAGCGCTCGCTGGCTGCCGCGCGTTCGCGTTTCCCAAAATAGGACTGCAACTCCTTCAATCGCTGCTTGTCGTTAATCATAGCGCGCTGCGACTGAATATCGGGCGGCGTTGAGAGTTGTTCCGTCGTTTTATTCGCGACACTGACCGCGACATCCGCGCGTGTGGAGCCGGAAAGTATGTATTCGCCCGGCGTAGCGACATCGCCGCGAACGTTGACATAAATTTTGCGCGGCTGGTAAATCGTCAGCGTCACCGGACGCATCGCCGATGCTGCCGGACCATCCGAATTTTCCTTCGAGAAATTTTTGAACATCCGGTCGGCCTTTTTATAGACGCTATCCTTGAGATCGGCGAGCGTCATACCGCGCACATCGAACTCTCCGATGCGCGGAATAACGAGCACCTGATCGGCTGAGACCTGCGGATAGAACGATTCATTCGCCGTCCAGAGGCGAAGCTGCAGCACATCGCCGGGCCCCAGATGATATTCGCGCGGATCGACTCCGCTTTCGAAGATCATTGCTTCGCCGGATGCTGCCGGAGGCGTAAGCATTTTATCGGTGCCAGCCATCGGCGCAATGATCGTCGAAGAGGACGCGGACGGTCCTGTAAGTTGCGCGGCGCTCATTCGAGGAAGAAACGCGAGGCCGAGAACAAAGACTATGCAACAAGAAAAAGACTTGAAATTATCGTTCACCATTCGGTCTGTAATACGTTTACGATTCGTTCGGCGGCATGGCCATCCCATAACTTCGGAACGCGCGATTGCTTCCAATGCCCGGAGAGAGCACGCTCGGAATATTCCATCACGCGTTTCATATCGAGGCCAAGGAGTTCGTTCGATCCTTCTTCCACGGTAATCGGCCGCTCGGTGTTTTCGCGCATGGTTATGCACGGCACATGAAGTGCCGTCGTTTCCTCCTGCACACCGCCGGAATCCGTCAGGACGAGCGCGGCGGAATCCTGGAGCGAAAGAAATTCGAGGTACCCGACCGGATCGACGAGCGAAAGCTGTCCATTAGCGAGCACGCGACCCATCAGGCCAAATGCTTCAAGCTGCTTGCGCGTCCTCGGATGGACGGGAAAAATAATACGCGGTGTAAACCGTGACATCCCCTCGAACAATTCGATGAACTTTACGAGCTGGGCCGGATCGTCCACATTACTGGGGCGATGCAGCGTCACCAATGCGTATTTTTTAGCTTCCAACCCATATTTTGCGGCAAGTTCCGAAAATCGCGACCGCGCTTTGGGTAAATATTTTTGCACCGAATCGATCATCGTATTTCCGACGAAAAAGACTTTGGTCTTTGCGATTCCTTCGTGTCCCAGGTTTTTCAGACCACTCGGTTCCGTCACAAAACAGAATTGGGAGAATTCATCGGCCACGATACGATTGATCTCCTCCGGCATTTCGCGGTCGAACGACCGCAACCCGGACTCGATATGTCCCAGCGCGATTCCCAATTTCGCAGCAACGATCGCGGTCGCAAGCGTCGAATTCACGTCACCGGCTACCATTACGAGATTGGGTTTTGCCTCTGCAAGCAGCGATTCCATCGCGATCATGACTTTCGCCGTCTGTTCGGCATGCGAGCCGGAGCCCACGCCAAGGAAGCGGTCGGGCTGCGGCATTTCGAGATCGCTAAAAAAAACGTCCGACATGTTCGCATCGTAATGCTGACCAGTATGGATAAGCATTGCGCCGAAACGCCCGCTTTTTTTCACGGCTTCCAGCACCGGCGCGACCTTCATAAAATTTGGCCGCGCGCCAACGACGAAAAGAATTTGTTTGGGCATTGGGTATTATAGATTCTATAGAATTTATAGATTCTATAGAACTTTTTTTTAACTTACCTTCCCGGTGGCCGCCCATGCCGCTCTCCGGAGCCAAGCAGGATGATTTTTTCACAGAGTGCAGGGTCCGAGACGTGCTTCGTCGCATTCCGCGTATCGATAATCACATTGGCATGTCGCACGATAAAATCGTAATCGTATTGCGAGTGGTCGGTCGTGATGATGACAAGGTCCGCATTGCGGAGCGTCTCTTCGGTGAGTGGCTGCGCGGTGAAATCGCGGCCCTTGACCCATAAGTTCGGCACGAAGGGATCGCTATATTGAATATGACTCGCGCCATCGGCCAGCAATAATTCCATGATGCGGATTGCCGGTGAGTGCCGCGTATCGTCAACGTCGCGTTTGAATGCCACACCAAGCATCAATATTTTTACATCGCGCAAACGAACGGGCAAGTCGGCGACCGTTTTAAAAACGAGATCTTTCACATAAAACGGCATCGACTCATTCGTCTCCGCCGCAAGCGTGATAAAATTCGTCTCGAAATCGTAGGCGCGCGCCTGCCACGAAAGATAGAACGGGTCGATGAGAATGCAATGGCCGCCAATACCGGGTCCTGGATAGAACGGCATGAAGCCGAACGGCTTCGTCGCCGCCGCATCGACAACTTCCCACATATTGATGCCGCCCATACGGTCGCAGAGGCGAGCGAGCTCGTTGACGAGCGCGATGTTCACCGAGCGGAAAATATTTTCGAGCAGCTTTTCCATTTCCGCGACGCGCGGCGAGCGAACGGCAACGACCTGCGTGACGATCTGCTCGTTGGCGAGCACGGCGAGCCGCGTGCAATTCTCCGTGATACCGCCGACCACAATGGGCGTGTTCGCGGTCGTGAATTTCTGATTGCCGGGATCGATGCGCTCGGGGCTAAAGGCAAGGAAGAAATCCTCGCCCACTTTTTTTCCGACCGCTTCGAAAATCGGGAGGACGACGCCATCGGTCGTGCCGGGAAACGTCGTCGATTTCAGGATGATGAGCTGGCCGTCGCGCAGTTCGCGCGCGATCGATTCCGCAGCGCTCGTGATGTAGGTAATGTCGGGATCTTTGTTCGTCGTGAACGGCGTGGGCACGCAGATGTAAATAACATCGAGCTCGCGTGCGTTCGCGTAATCGTTCTGCGCACGGAACGAGCCATTCTTTACCGCTTCGCTGACGTGCTCGTCCTTAATATCCTGAATATAATTTTTGCCGATTACGAGCGAAGCGATTTTAGTCCGGTCGAGATCGATACCGACCGTCTGAAACCCCTTGCGGGCAAACTCGATCGCGAGCGGCAGCCCGACATACCCCAACCCGACGACACCTATTTTCGCTGTTTTATTTCGAAGCTTTGCCTCTAACGCGTGACCCGCACCAGCTTTGGCGGTCGATTCGGTCGCGCCATTCGTTGAAGAATGGGATAAACTGGTTTTATGGATCGATTGAGTCTCTTGCATTTTTTACGAGGGCGGCCTATAATTATGGAGATTCCCTGCTTTTGGGGGGTTTTCGGTTAACGCAGGGCTGGGGTAAATACTTCCCCGCATCCGCAGCAAAGAACTGCTCAATAGAATTTTATTGTGCGCTCGAAAAGTGTTGTATATTTGTCCCGGAAAGAATTACGGCTCATTTAATTCGCCGCCGCGGTTCTCTCGTAACCAGCCGAAGCGTGTTTTTTTTTGATTAATCGGTTTCGATGGGTCCTCCGTTACCCTGCCATTGCCGGACGTATGGGTGGTGGGCACCTGCTACGATATCGTCCCCTGTGGAGTGGGGAGGTAATAACAATGCGAAAATATCTACTTCTCGTTATATGCGCCGTGTGGGTGGCCTTTGTGCCGCCCGCACGGACGCAGTGGGTTTGCCATGTTGCAGAAGGTATGGATAACGGGCAGGGGGGCCAGTGGTATGGAACCTATTGGTACTCTGCTCTCAGTTGCAAGGGAAATAACGCTGTATCTGCTGCCTTAGTCGATGCTTTTGATACGATCGATGGATCTGGATACTATCTCGCTTTTTTAATTTCTACCGATGGCGGAGCATCCTGGAACATCACCGGCCAGGGACTACCGGCCCCGACCTGGGACCATGCGCCAATTATTGGCAGCATCGACCAAATTGACTCGCTGAATATCATTGCATTCGGCGATTCCGATTTCGTGCGAACGACCGATGGAGGCGTAAGCTGGCAGTTGCTTCATAGCCCCTCGAAAAATTTTATCGAAGGCATAAGTTTTTCCGATGCACTGCATGGCATACTCGTCGCGGACGATACCGTCCAGGGCACATATGTCACGTCCGACGGCGGCCTCGACTGGATTCCGGCCCCTTTCACACGGGACTCCGGCTGGCAATGCCATGATTATGGGAATGGCATGTACCGTATAATGACATCCAATTACGGCGTCATTTATACGACGAGAGATAATTGGAACACCATCGATTCGACAACGCCCATCATCGCCGATCCCAACCGGGCGCAGGAGGATGTGTTTAGAAGGGTTAGCTTTGGTGCCGGCGACACCATATTCGCGTATGGCTATCGCCTGAGTCAGAATGGTACATTTCCTTGTATCGCTCGGACCACGAATGGCGGTAAGCAGTGGGGCCAGGTGTATGACGATAGCGGTTCCATCTGGATCGAGGGTTACGTTCATGCTCTCTCAGATATAGACCGAGATACCATCGTTGCTGGATTGGATGGGAGCCTTCCTAATCGCGTGCTCTGCAGTACCGACCGCGGCGTCACCTGGAAGACCGATACATTACTCGCGGACGGTCCAGGATTTTCGCTGGGTACCAATGCCGGAGTTGCGCTCAATTCGTCGGGCCAATTACTTGCCGCTTATGTAGATGGACTTTCGCCCGCGCTTCTCCTCGGCCGGAAAGTCACTTCAGAAATCAGAACTCCCGATAATAATAGCACGACGATGCAGATATTTCCAAATCCTGCCACATCATCGATAAATATTACATCGATTACCACCCACACCATTCGTGTGCTCGATCTGCTTGGCCGCGAAGTGTTGAGCGGGACGGTCGCGGCGGGAGGTACTTTGACCCTCAATGTATCCTCGCTTCCATCGGGTCTTTACTTTGTAAACGATGGCATCGCGCAGCTAAAGTTTGTGAAGGAATAATCGATGCACCCCGATGACCGGCTTTCAGCCGGTCATCGGGCTTTCAGCCCGCCTGCGTTGAAATCACGCAATTGGTAGCCGCAGGCTTCAGCCTGCGTGGTGGAGGGCCGGTAAAATTCCGGCTTATCACCCCGCAGCCTGAAGGCTGCGACTACTGAAATAAGGTTGCGGATACTGAGATGAACAGGAATTTCCTGACTGGGCGAGCTTATAAATCCTTATATTTCAAGGACTTACAAGAAATTTTAAAAATAAATATAAAAATATTAATTTTAACCGAACTTTCTTTAGTTATTTTTATGTTTTAATATATGAAATGCCAAATCTCATTCTTTTTGTGTTGTCGTCATTGCGAGGAGAAGGAAGCGACCGAAGGAAGCTTTCTTCGACGAAGCAATCTCGTATCTCTGATTGTACCACTCTGGATTGTTTCGGAGAAAATTGCTCCGCTTCGCTACGTAATTTTTTTCTAGCAATGACATTGGAAACAACAGGAAATTTCTTCTTAGGAAGGCAACAGCGGTTCATGAACAAGTTCCAAACACCAACATCAAGTTTATTTGTACTGAATTCAAAGAGAAAGTGCTTTATGCGGAGCTAATCCGGTTCATGAATTTCGGGCCAACACCAACATCAACTTTCTTTTGGATTTCTTTTTGATAGAAAGCTTATAAAATGGTAATCGTGTGTCCTCGCAATTTTCTCAGGTCATGACCTGTTGTTTGCCTGTTCGATCATTAGATGATCGATCATCCGATTAGTCTTGTTCATTTCCGAATGCTTGAACTCAGTCAGACCCGCATAGAAGCGCTTTCGAAGGCCTTTTGCTCGGCACGGATCGCCGTCGTTGGCGATCTGATGCTCGACCGATATACGTTTGGCTCGGTTTCGCGGATTTCGCCGGAGGCCCCGGTGCCAGTGCTCGAAATCGAGAACGAACAGGCGCGTTTGGGCGGAGCGGCGAATGTCGGGCATAATATCGTGGGTCTCGGCGCGACTCCGCTGATGCTCGGTGTCGTCGGCGATGATACTTCAGGGTTGATCCTGAAAGGTATCTTCACCGATCTTGGATTTCCTCTGGATGGACTCATCACCGATAGTTCGCGGCCTACGACGGTGAAGACGCGCGTGATCGCCGGCAGCCAGCAGATGCTCCGTTTGGACCATGAGGTCAAGCACGAAATTAGCCGTGAGACGGAAGCCCGCTTGTTGCAAGTGCTCGAAGAGCATTTGGACGATCTCGACGGCATCATCCTCGAAGATTACAATAAAGGGGTCATTACACGAAACGTGATCCATAAGACGATCGAGCTTGGACGCACGCGTGGAATTCCGGTGCTCGTCGATCCGAAGTCGCAGAATTTCTTCGAGTATCAGGGCTGTACCGTCTTCAAGCCGAACCGCAAAGAAGTGGAGGACGCGATGGGACTTCGGTTGCATTCCGATGAAGAGACGATCGCTGCCGGCCTTCGGCTGCTCGAAATGTTGAAAGCGCAGAATGTCCTTCTGACGCTTGGCGAAAAGGGAATGATGCTCTTCGAGCATGGAGAGACGGAGCCCTTTGCCATTCCTACGCGAGCGCGTGAAGTAGCAGATGTATCCGGAGCTGGCGATACGGTAATTGCAACGCTCGCGGTCTCGATGGCGTGTGGCACGAGCGTTCGGGAATCGGCGGTCCTGGCGAATCGCGCTGCCGGATTAGTGATCGAAGAACTCGGCATCGTGCCGATCTATCGCGAGCAACTCGTCGCTGCGATTTTAGAAGATATTAATGAGCAAGTATGAAATTGTCTGAACCTTGATTTTATAAGATATAAATGATTAAGAAAGATATTGAGCACGATTTGAAAATTGAACCCTATCTCAAAATCATTCTAATCTCATAAAATCAAGGTTCAGACATAATCGCACATCCTAGACAAATTGCTTATCACATCAGCCCCAATCTTTTTCTTCCGCGATTCGAACGATCGTGAGGCGCTTGCAGAGTGGCGGAAGACAGTCGATGAGTCGAATTGGGAGCTGGTCTTTACCAATGGCGTATTCGATCTCGTTCATGCCGGACACGTGGCCTATCTGCTCGAAGCTCGCAATCATGGTGATGCACTGCTGATTGGACTGAACTCCGATGCGTCGGTCCGAGCGATCAAAGGGCCGCAGCGTCCGATTCAGGAAGAGCATGACAGGGCCACTGTATTAGCCGCGCTGAAATCGACCGATGCTATTGTCGTCTTCGAGGAAGAGACGCCGTTCGAAGTGATAAATTTCGTGCTTCCCGATACACTCGTCAAAGGCGGCGATTACACTCGCGAAACGATCGTCGGCGGGGATGTCGTCGAGCAGCATGGCGGCCGCGTGCTAACGATCCCGTTCATCGAAGGCCGTTCGACCAGTGGCATTGTCGAACGCATTATAGATCGCTATGGCATTCGGGCAAAGATGAAAGATGAAAGATAAAAGATGTTTTCATCTTCCTCGAACGAAATATCATCTTTTATCTTTCATATTTCATATTTACCCGAGTATGACTCACGAAGAATTATTTGAAGAATTAAAAGGGCTGGCCAATGAGCTGGGGATTAAGGTCCGTTTCGAAAATGGAAATTTCGATGGAGGCTATTGTTTACTGCGAACCGAACGGCTGCTCGTCCTGAACCGCCGTGTAACGGTACCGAAAAAGATTCGGACACTCGCGCTGGGCCTGACCGAATATGGGCTGGGCGACATTTTTATCCGGCCGGCATTACGCGAAGCGATCGAAGATGAAATAGCGAAGACGAATGTCTGACTGGAGATGACCATCACGCTGCTTGGAACGGGCACTTCGACGGGCGTACCGATGATTGGGTGCCCGTGTGCGACGTGTCACTCGTCCGATCCTCGGGATAAACGGTTGCGTGTCAGTGTGCTCCTGCAGCATGGCGTGCGGAATATCCTCATCGATACCAGCGCCGATTTTCGCCAGCAGATGCTTGCGTATGATGTGACACATCTCGAAGCCATTCTTTACACACACCAGCATTACGATCACATCGCCGGCTTCGACGATCTTCGCGCGTTTCAATTTCTCAAAAAGAAATCGCCGGCGTGTTTCGCATCGCAGGAAACCTACGATCACATTCGGAAAACATTCGATTATGCATTCGGCGGAGCAACGCAATCGGGTGGCGGACTTCCCAAGGCAAACTTCACTCTTATTGACAATACACCGTTCGATGTCGAAGCGCTTCACGTCATTCCCATTCCGCTTAAGCATGGGAATATGAATGTCCTAGGTTTTCGTATCGGGGCGTTCGCTTATCTTACCGATTGCAGCGGCATTCCGGCCAAATCATTCGATCTATTGAGCGGGCTCGATACGCTGGTCTTAGACGGTCTTCGGTTCAAATCGCATCCGACGCATTTTTCGATCGACGAAGCCGTGAGGATAGCGGAACGGATCGCGCCACGGATCACCTATTTGACGCACATGAACCACGATGTAATGCATGAAACGACAGAACGCGATCTTCCTCCGCATGTTCGACTCGCGTATGATGGACTAACATTCGAATTACCGGAAACTGGATCATGATCAAGGCAATCGTATTCGATCTCGATAACACGCTTGTCGATTTTATGGCGATGAAGCGGCAGGCGATCGAAGCAGCTATCGACGCGATGCTCGATGCCGGGCTCGATCTGGAGCGCACTGAAATCAAGTCGCGGATCGATGCGATCTACAAAGAGCGCGGAATCGAATATCAGCAGGTCTTCGATGACTTGATTTTCGGAGTATTCAATAAAGTCGATCATCGAATTCTTGCCGCCGGTGTTATCGCGTACCGGCGAGCGAGAGAGGCTGCCTTAAAGCCATATCCACATGTGACAGCTACGCTCATGCAGCTTATTCGCAGGGGCATCGCGCTGGCGGTGCTCACCGATGCACCGAGCCGCGAAGCCTGGCTTCGATTGTGCCATATTGGCTTTCATCATATCTTCAACCTTGCCGTTACCTTCGATGACACGCAGGAGCGAAAGCCATCGGCAAAACCATTTCTGAAAGTACTCGAATTGCTTAACACTCAGCCTGGCGAGGCACTGATGGTTGGCGATTGGGCCGAACGTGATATCGTCGGAGCCAAAGCCGTCGGGATGAGGACCGCCTTCGCGCGTTATGGCGACGTGCTCGGTACACAAGTACACGGCGCCGACTACGATCTTCACGACATTAACGAGCTGCTCGATATTGTCGATCGAGAAAATAAATGATATTTGGAATTGGAATCGATACAATCGAAGTCCCACGGATCGCCCGGTCGATCGAAATCTATGGCGATCAGTTTCTGAACAGGATTTTCTCTTCGGAGGAAATCCTCTACTGTGCGAAGCGCCCACACGCGGCCGAGCATTTCGCGGCTCGCTTTGCTGCGAAAGAAGCCTTTGCCAAAGCCCTCGGTACTGGCGTCCGTCGAGGATTTGTTTGGAGGCATGTGGTAGTATTGAAAGAACCATCGGGCCGTCCCTTTATTCGGCTTTTTGACAAAATGGAGGAGCGCGCTCAACGGATTATTGGGGCAAGCTTTAGCGTTCAACTTTCGCTTTCTCACACGAAGGAATACGCCGATGCCATTGTCACGATTGAAACGTTGGCAGAAGGTTGAAGAAACCAACCTGGCCTATTTCGAATTACAGGGATAGACGATTGTTCGACGAGCAATCGTTTGGATGAGCAATCGTCGGGATGAGCGATCGTCCAATGTTCCACTTGTCCGGACTGGCGAAAAATATAAAGTATCATTAACGACAGTCCCTTGCGTAGATGCGGTGCGCCCAATGGGAATTCAGGGAGAATTTTTTGAGAGACCAAATGAGCGCGTGTCCATAGATGATCGTGCGTTAGTGGACGACCCTATTTCCGCAGAATTTATTACGTCGGATAGTATTGTTGCCACCAACGGGCACAAAGAAGTATCTCGCAGCCGGCGGACTATGAAAGACCTGTCTATTCCGAAACTCTATTATTCGATCTCCGAAGTCAGCCGACTAACGGGGCTCGAACCCTATGTGTTGCGCTATTGGGAATCGGAATTCGCGGAGCTAAAGCCGCAAAAAAATCGCGCTGGGAATCGCATTTATTCGAACCGGGATATTAAGTTTATTTTACGGATCAAAGAACTGCTGCGCGAACGGCGCTACACGATCGAAGGCGCAAAGCATATTCTGAAGCAGGATCGTGCTGCCGATTCCGAGGCACCCGTGGAAGCATCTGCGCCGGACCCCGCGCAAATTCCACTTGCTACTGCACCACTGTCATCTCCGCAGGCCATATTGACCCCAGAAGAAATCCATTCGATTAAAGACGCACTACTCGCGCTTCGTTCCATTCTGAAAGCTTAGAAGCTCTATTCAGCGAGTAATTTACTTGGATCTTTAAAAGAGATCGTGGTGTAATTTTTTTATGGCGGGAATCGCTTCAGCGTCAGTCACAATTGCGAGAATACTCTGCTCGACCGATAAAATGGTGTGTACATAGAATCCACGCAGGCTGCGCGCAACTTGCGCAAGAAATCGCCGATCGGGATTTGCATCTTTCGATTTGCGAATAACGATTGCGATCGTGCTTAAATTGGACTGCTCGAACAGAGAAAATTCCTCACGATCGATCTCGTTCAGGAGTTCCATTTTGTCTTCTTTATTCAGGAGAAGGGTCGTTTCGGCAGCAGTCGTCCATTTTACAATAGCGCGAGACATAATCGTTTGTAATCGTTCATCCTTTGTTCTGTGCTCAGCAGCGGAGTGCCGTGTCGGAATACCCCCGCCTTTTCGCACAAGACGAAGAGCAACCAAATGTTGATCGATTACGACCGCAAGTGCCTTTTGTGCGCGCGGGATATTAGTCACTTCACGCGTGAGCATGGTATGACGAGCTGCCTGTGCCCAGGGCGTTGCGATACGTAAGACTGTCTTGCTTCCGGGCCGAAGCAATGGATGGGCAAATGTAGGAAACAAAATGCGCGCTCCTCTCCTGCCAATTTCTTCTGCTTCTTCGAAACTGAGCGAACGTAATAATTTTGCATTCGTGACAATTTCGGGATCAGCGGAGAAAATGCCCGGCACCGTCTTCCAGATTACTAATTCACTTGCGTGCAGGACGTTTGCAAGTAGTGTAGCCGTAAGATCCGAGCTTTCGCTGCCCATCGTAGTAGTGATTCCATCGCGCGTTGCCCCGATAAAACCTTGTGTTAAGACGATCTCACTACGTTTCAATCGTGGAACGACTAAACGGTTTACGCATGCTTCGATCTCTTCAACAATTGGCTCGGCATGACCGAATTGTTCGTCGGTAACGATAACATCTCGGGCATCGATAAGCCGAACAGGTAGTTCGCGATCGCGAAGCAACGCATGAACGAGTGCGCCGGAGAGACGCTCGCCATTCGAGATAACGGCATCGCGCGTCCGTGCTGAAAGCTCGCGTGTAATAGTAATACCTTCCAAGAGTCCCCGAACATCCGAAGCAACTTCATCGAGCTTGTCGAAGAGCGCTTGTTCTTCTTCGATCTGAAGCGAGGATGCAAGTTGTTTATGCTGGGTAACGGTACGATCGAGGGCGTCTTCTGCTTGTTTCAGGTGGGAAAGCTCAGCAAGTTCCGCTGCTCTTGCAAGTTGCCGAGTGGTATGTCCTATCGCACTTACGACAAGTAGCAATCCATCCAGCGAAGGACTTTTTGCCTCACGTTTGCTGGCTGCACGCGCGCGCTCATGCCTTCGCTGCCGCGTAAATTCCACGCGATACGTTTCGCGGACGAGACGAACGAGTGCTTCAAGACCACGCCGCGATTTGCCAAGCGCTCCGCCGAACTTATAAACGATCATGCGACCATGCTACTTATTAAATAAAATTAAAATGGAGTGTGCAATACATGACGATGGTAAAGTTGGTTCAAATCTCGCGGATGGAACGATAACATTTATGAAGTACATCTTTTCTTCATATTGTTAGCTGAACACAATGTGGAATATCCAGGAACATCCGGAAGTAACCTCTACGAACGTATTGGCTAAAGAGCAATTGCTTGTGGGCGAGGCTCACCATGGCGACGTAATTCAAACTTGGCATCAAACGGCTGGCCGCGGCCGTTTTGCAGATCGGACATGGCAGGATGAACCTTCCCATTCGCTCCTTATGACAATCGTATTGGAAGATGTACCCTTCTCGTTGTCTCTTCTGCAATATTTTTCCGCACTTTCGGTTGTCACGGCACTACGCAAGCTCGTTTTAAATCGGGCCTACAAACATAGAACAAAGTTCAGGCTGAAATGGCCAAATGATATTCTTTTAAACGATAAAAAAGTCAGCGGGATTTTATCGGAAGCGATCTGGCAGGCACAGCATCTGCGCGGAATGATCGTCGGGATTGGCGTTAATATTATGCAGGATACATTCAAGGATACTCTCAGGGATTCTGCAATTTCCTTGAAACAAGGTGGAATTGCTACAACCGTGAACGAAGTTCGCGATAATATTCTTAGTACGTTCGATAGGGGCCTTCGTCATTTGTCCGAGATAGGAAGAGATAAGAGCGATAATATTTTGATCGGTCAAGTGCGTAAGGAACTTGCATGGATGCCCTCGCGCGGGTTATTCAATATTGTAATCAACGAAAAGTCCGTGCTGCATAACATGCAATACGAAGGCATTTCCGAGCATGGTGCGCTGTTGCTTCGGCACGAAGATGGAACCGTTGAAACCATCCATGCCGGAAGCCTCGAATGGAGCGAACACACTACCAAACGTGTTGGTGATCCACAAACGAACTAAATGAGATGCAGTTGGAACGAGGAATAAATGAGGTGACGTTGCTGGCCGTCGATATTGGTAATACTTCGACGACGATCGGCATGTTCGACCATGCTGATCCCTCGAACGCCTTGTCGCACCGCTTCGATATTCCGACACGTACCTTAACGCATCGGGCCCTTACCCGAGAAACACTCGATGTCCCGCTCGCAGGTATACCAACTCCGAATATTATCGGGATTGCCAGCGTGGTTCCGTGGGCTTCCGATGAACTCATCGTAGTCCTGCACGAAATTTTTCCAGAGACCATCATTCTTGTTATTACATCGAGTAATATGCCGATGAAAATCGACTATCCGCATCCGGAGGAACTTGGGACGGATCGGTTGCTCGGAGCGTTGGCTGCATTCAAATTATGGGGCGAGCGAGAACGCCGTCCATGCATTGTAGTCGATCTTGGCACCGCAACAACATACGATTGTGTAACAGCGGACGGTACATTTCTTGGTGGGGCTATCGCTCCAGGGTTAGAATTAGGCGCGGAAGCACTTACGCAGCGCACCGCTCAACTTCCTTCGATCGAACTCTCATTTCCATCCAGCATTATTGGACGTACAACAGTCGAGAGCATTCAGTCAGGAATTTTATATGGCGGTCTTGCCCAACTGGAAGGATTTGTCGAGCGGCTTCGGCAATTTGCATTCCCGAACGAAGAACCTATTGTGATCGCCACCGGCGGCCTTTCGCGATTGATCGAGGGAAAAACACAGCGCGTTTCACAGATTGACCCCGCGCTCGTGCTCGAAGGTATTCGAATTGCTTCCGAGTTGATTGCCGAACAAACGATGCAAGGAACGTCCGCGGAGGAATCGGT
>DASZLH010000017.1:0-9198 GCA_035552495.1 Kapaibacterium sp. (SeqCode)
ATCGCGACGATCCTCATCGAGCGCGTAACCGATCTCATCGCGAATATTATTTTTCTGATCGTCGCGCTCGTCGTGTTCCCGAAAGAGATCGCGCATGGGTTTCCTTCGATCGCGAATTCGATGCCGCCGATCATGGCGGGACTCGCGGTTTTGCTCGGGCTCGTCATTGTGATGATCTTTAGCTCCAGCAAGACGGAGCGTGCCGTTCACCGCATCACGGCGAAATGGCCGGAGAAAATCCGGCATCCGATATATCGTGCGGCCTCGGAATTCGCGAGCGGGCTTCGCGGCGTCCGCGCGAGCGGCGCGTTGCCGGTCGCTATCGGTACGATCGGTATCTGGGTCTTCTACGTGCTCAGTATGTTCGCCTGGCTCTTCGCATTTCCGGAGCCGCAGATCGCAGCGGTCGGGATCGTGGGCGCGTTTTTTTTACGGGTGGTTTCGGGCATCGCGTTTCTCGTGCCGACACCGGGCGGGGTAGGGTCATACCACTATTTTATCAGCCAGGCGCTCTTCCGGATTTTTAGCGTCCCGCTTGCTTCGGCTATCGCTTACGCGACCGTCACCCACGCCGCTTTCGATATTCTCACGACGGTCATTGGCCTCATTATGGTCGCGACCGAAGGGATTTCGTTCAAGAATTTCTCGAAGGTCGTCCGTGCTTCGGAGGACCGCTCGCCGGAAGAACTCGCGCAGGCGCTCAAGCAGCCGATCGAAGAAGTGGGAAGCCTCGGTGTAGAAAATTAAAGAAAACTATTTTTAGCTAAATTATATAGTGCGGTGTCAGTTATAAATTCATGAACATTGGCATAGATACTCGACTTACGGGTTTTAGGGAACTAAAAGTATGGAAATTTCCGGGATGCGCTAAAAAAAGTTAGAAAACTATTTTTACTCCTTTACAATCTTCCGAAGCACCGTCCCTTTCGCTGTCTCGATTTGAAGGAAATACGTTCCCGATGGCAATTTCGAAAGATCTAGATCGACTTTCCCGGACCCCGGTCCCCGCACCCCGGCACCCGTTTCACTCCCCAGCACATTCAACACGCTTACACCGAGTATGTTTGTGCCGCCAGCGAGAATCGTAACAAGGCCGCTCGCCGGATTAGGATAAATCATGAGCGAATCGGTTGGGGGAATGGATACTTCCCGCACCGCTGCCTTCGTCGTCATCTCCGAGATAGAACGGGCTGTTACGTATCCATACACTTGGGTAAGGCCACCTTGAAGAGGGCCGGAAAAGACATCTGCAAAAAGTAATGTATCGAGTATGGCAAATAATTTTACATTCGGATGATTGTCCGGTCGCGCTCTCATATTATCGTTCACGTTTCTCCAGTTTTGCCCCGAATCCGAGCTAATAAAAATGCCCGTGTCCGTTCCAGCAAAGAGATAGTGTTGGTAAGAAATTAACACATTGATAGTATCGCTGGGATGGCTGATTTGTGTCCAGCTTTGTCCCGAATCGGTGGAACGAAAAACTCCGGTACCACCAGCAAACAATTGTGTGCCGATAGCAGCGAACGCCGTGAGTGCCATACCGGCAGGGGGAGCGGGTATCGTTGCCCAATTCGTGCCGTTGTCGATCGAGCGGGAGATACCATTATTTGTAACAGCAAATATACAAGCATCTGTTGCTACAAAATAGTTAACTGCGAGATCGCTCACTGAGTCCCATGTCTGGCCGAAGTCCTTCGAGCGAATTAGAACGGATGGGAAATAAAGCTGGCCAAAAAGAGATGTGCCGCTTGCGCAAAAAGGACTGGCCGCATTCAATTGAATCCAATGGGAACCGTCGTCTGTCGTTGTGAAAATACGATGCTGAGAAGGTGAACAAAAAAGGTATCGTCCAATAGAGGCAAACTTGATAATATTCCCCTGTCCTCTGTCGAGACCCGTATCGTCCGGAAGCCAGCCGGTCGACGCAGTATAACGTTCGATAAGTGGTTCCTCCTGATCATACGGAACTTCGCTGAGAAAAACGCAACTATCGTGCGCGCATATAGCCAGAGGAGGGCCACCAAGAAAGTCGTTTCCATTAGGATTTCCAAATCCGATGTCTCTCCACTGCGCGGCGCATGGCGCAGCGATGAATACAATAAAAAATATTGAGATGAGTGTTCGTTTCATAAATTTATTCCTTTCTATCGTGGAAAATCTGGGATTTTTACATCGGCGGGAACATCCCAAATCCTGACGTAATCGATAAGATGATGGGCTGCATGATAAGTTTTTCCGCCAATGGTAACATCCCACATGCCGGGATTATGCGGGTGCTGATCGAAGTATTGACGTTCCTGTCCTGTGATGGAATTCCAGTATCTTACTCCTTTATATACGAAAGTGGTTGTATCCTTGCCAAATAGATCGTAACCGTTCGCATTCCCATCGATTTCGGCCTCTGCCGGGTGAATTCCAACTGGCGAACGTGGAATAAAGGATGCCCAATCGTAAAATGGATTGCCAGGTGGAATCAACCGGTCCGGGCTGCGCCAGACAACGTTGCTATCCATCAGAATTCTGGTTTCATGGGGCAGTAGTTCCATCGTGAACGTATGATATTGATAGCTTCCTCCGGTGGTGTCCATTCCGTTGAAGCCATACGGCGGAACAGGATAACCCTCTTCGGAAACAATATAGGCATACCGCTCCGTGTTACTATCCAGGTGATAAACTGGCAGAGTGTCGTCAAGCCAGAGTTTCCCATAGTTTGTAGGATCGTTGAGAGAGTCGATCCAATGACAATGAAGCGTTATGGAATCCCCGAAATGATCGTACTGCAATGTAATCGAAGTTGGTTGATAACCCTTCGAGAAAATAAGCGGAACGCTGTGTAATATATGAAACGGCGCGGAAAATATTCGGTATGAACCAGTATCGTCTGGAGAAACGGTCCATGTTACCAAATCGGAGGTATTATTCGCTTGCCTTCTATAATAGAACGAAATAGAGCCGGTCGAATCGGCATAAGAAGACGGAAACCCACCCATATTTTGCGTGGTCCCGGAAACGGTAAGAAATGTATCTGTCGGAGTCAGGTTGAGATTAATATCGAAATCGAAATTAGCGCCGACAAGAATGCTCGTGGGAATGTTCGAAGCGCACCAGTTGGCTTGGCTGCTCCGAAATACCCGAGTAGTGTCGGTCAGACTCTTAGGACCGAACGCACCCTTGAGTGGGCCATGCCAGAACCCTCCCGGCCCTCCGCCAGGATGAAGTTCATTCATATTGCCGTTCCACGTTTCGTTCATGTCATATTCGAACTGGTCGTATTCCCAATTATTCGTGTGGTGCATCACGTGTGGTATTTTTTCACGCACTTCATATTTCCCATACGGAGCATGAGCATACACAGGGATAAGTGGAAGTGCATCCCTGGAGACCCACGGAAATGGGCAGCTCCGAAGCATACCGCTCGAAAAAGCAAATTTCTTGACAGTTGGGGAGGGGTGAAATTGATCGTTGCAAGTATCGTCAACCGTCCCATTTTGCTCGAGACAGGAACAGGTATCCGGAACTTCACGAAGGATAATATCGAGCGCGTGCCCATCTGTAGCTTGATAATCGGTATCCATTCGAGCATTGCTATCGGAGGAACACTCCTCGAAGAACTCGTAATCGTCATTGTGGGAGTTCGTAACGCGCCACTTGGAGCGGTCGAGCGTTCCAGAATTGAAATCATCGCTCAAGACCGAATCTCCCCATCTCGGCTCCTGGTATGCATGGAAAAATGCTCCCGGCATTACATGAAACCCGCTCTCCATTTTAATCGTCCCGCTTGCTCGAAAATCGACGTCCTCATTCTTGCTGATAATGACTTCGCCATGATGTCCATTCGTGTGCAGCGTATCGTTCGTTACGTTGCTTCCCGCGATAATGTTGGACGCAGAACCGCTCCATTTGCGGCGAGCGGTAAAAAATCGCTGCCAGATCGCGCAATCGCCAAGCGGGCCTGTATCGCCCGGCGGAATCCAATTTTGGAGCGCGGTATCTCCGTGAACAACGGGATGGTGAAACGCACTTCCGACCCCATTCGGATCGAGCAGCTTGTCGCCTAAATTGCTAAGGCTTTCGCGCGAATCGCTCGTATCCGGAGCCATCGGATGGTAATACACGTCCGTGTTTTGAATGTAGATGTCACCCGGCTGCTGCGTCGTGTCGGGATTGACAAATGATTGCGCTGAAGCCGTAAGGGGTAAGCTCACGAAAAGGCTGAGCAAAAATATCCGTTTCATGGCTTACCTCACTTTCTGGTTTTTTAATTCCAACATTTCGGACTTGAGTTCTTTAACATCGTTCGTGAGTGCATCATTCTGCTTCGAAAGCTGCACAATGTACAATGCCATTTCCTCTACTTGCTTCGTAAGATTGGCTTCGGTCTTGCCGAGTGGAAGGCCAGCTCCCATTTCTTTAGCCGAAGGAAGATCGGGAAGGTGGTGCTCTTTCATAACATAATTGCCAAAGTCATCGATCGACATCGCTTTGTAGCTTGGCATGAACACCGTATCGGGCCAATCATAGAGGTTCACATAAGCCTCTTTGAAAAGCGCAGGCCCATTCACGACCAAATCCCAGGTCGTATCGTCGCCTATATTCGGATGGACGCGAAGGTTCTCAAAGTCTATCGATGGATAGGAGGCAGTGTCGGATGTGATAAGGACTGGCGTGTGATGAACGAAGATACCATTGGTATTGCGTGTGATCGATCCCAATTTAATTCCCGGTGGGTTCACCTCCCACAACGTATGCTTCTGGACCGTAGCAGCCGAGTCCCAAACCCACATGCCCATTCCGTATGTGCCGCTTAGCTCCAGTACCATCTTGCGAGCGAAGCTGTTCAGTCCGCGGGTAACATCGTACGGTTCGGTGTTGAACGATAGCAATCCGCCATTGTCAGAAGAGAAGTCGATCTCGGAACTACTCAGTGGCTGGAATCGGTGGAAACGGGCCGAACTCGAGTCCGTATGGTCTATATAATGGTTGAAGGAAATGTATCTCCTGTCGCTTGGCTCAAGACCACCGTGACCGGCTCTCATCATATTTTCGAATCGATTGCCGCCGTAAATCGTAAGGCCAGGAGTGGGACATGAGTTGCCTGGATACGAAGTCACCCCACCGCCGATTTGCACCTGATCTAAGGGCTTGCCGAGCATCGTTGTCGCATCCGGCGGCAAATCGATACCGACATTGCCGTTGCCGAGAATTTCCATCCGTTCGAGGTCGTTGGCCGGTGGTGCTGGAGATAAACCGAGTAAGGTCGAGGGATCCGGCGAGGTGGAAAATCGAATGGCTGCCCCCTGATCTTGAAAATCTGCAAGAATCAAATCGCCATCATTTTGATGGAGTACAAGGTCATTTGTTTTTGCTAAGTTGGAATAATTCGCATTTAAAAACCCTGTTACAGGCCACGGCATAAGGGCGAGCGCTCCGAAAATCGGGCTGTTCGTGCCGCTTCCTTCCGAGAGCCTCAGGATTGCTGGCCATGAGTCGTGAAGAGTGTCGTAATGAATTTGCAGTGCATTCTGGACCGTGCTCGGCGAACTCAGCGCTGTTCCAAGCCCAATTGGACCGGAGACAGGCCAGGGATACGTATTGGTTGTTTGCGCTATCGCAGCACTACTTCCACACATCAGGACGAAAACAAAAAGACTCTTTCTCATAACGGAACCTCCTTAGTTTTTAAATAATAAGCTCACTCAAGCCACTTTGTTACAGGTACAAATTTGTGACCTGTAATTTTGAGACAAATATACGGAGAAAAATCCACCACTATCCAATATGTGATATTGGCTAAATCGTTTTTTTCTATAGCTTTAGGGAGTGAATCTCCAAAAGACTGTAGCAGACAATATCAAAGGTTTTCGGAAGAAGCTTGGTTATACTCAAGAACAGCTTGCTGCGAAAGCTGAATTAAGCTCAAATCATTTAGCCCGAATGGAGCGTAATGAAAAAGGTGTTGCACCCTCTCTCCAAACCCTTGCAAAATTAGCCAAAGCTCTCAAAATTCCTCCTAATGTGCTATTAATCGCCGATAGCTATATGGAAGAGTAAATCGGTCTTAATATTCGGCACGCGATTGGCAATGGATGAGGCACTCATGAAACATCCGGCCTTCCGTTATCTCGTTGCTATCGTTATTTCGGCGAGTGCGCTCTATCTCGCATTTCACAAGCAGCATTTTCACGAGCTGGCCGCGCAACTCGAGGGCGCGAATCTCTTCGTTATCCTTGCCGGGACGCTCATTATGTTCCTGTCGCATTTTGTTCGGGCATGGCGATATAAAATGCTGTTGCGTCCGATTGCCGCACGTACACGATTAAGTTCGGCTTTTCGGGCGCTCATTGCGGGCTATGCGATGAACAATATTGTGCCGCGCGCGGGGGATGTTGTGCGGCCCGTGCTGTTCTCGAAGCGCGAGCGCATTCCGATCACGTCGTCCGTCGCGGTGCTGCTTATCGAGCGGCTGACGGATTTGATCGGACTTTCGGCCATACTCATCGTATCGTTATTGCTTTTTCAGGATGAGATCGGGCGGGAGTTTCCGGCCGTCGTCACGTTTATGCTGCCGATCGTACTCGTGCTGAGTACGATCTTCCTGTTTGCGGTACTCATTTTATTCAGCGAGCATAAAACGCGGCAAGTCATCGATTGGGCGGCGCGATGGCTACCACGTAAAATTCGAACTTCGATCGAAGCAGCGACCGAACGGATCGAGCAGGGATTGCGCGGCGTGCGCGAGGGTTCGGCCATTCCGGTTATCGTAGGCACGCTCGGAATTTCGGCGCTCTATACCTGTTCGATGTATGTCTCGACGCTGGCGTTTCCATCGACGCCGCTTAGTCATGTGGGACTGCTCGCATGTTTTCTATTGCAGTCGATGTCGGGTGTGGCGTATATTCTTCCCTCGCCGGGCGGGACGGGCACGTATCATTTTTTGGTGAGCCAGGCGCTCTCGTCGGCGTTCGGCGTGCCGCTCGAAACGAGCGTCGCGTTTGCCACGCTGACGCACGCATCGAATTATTTACTGACGACGATCGTCGGTATCGCCTTCATGTTCCACGACGGAATTTCGCTCACGACGGTGAAGACGGAACGCAGTGTCGTGCAGGAAGCCCGCCGCATGAGCCGCGAAGCCCGCGTGCCCGTTACTCCGCTCAAGCGGAATGAAACCCGCGTAGCGGCGTTGTAAAGCAAGTATGAATTATGAAGTATGAATTATGAAAAAGATTTCTTCTCATTCTTCATTCTTCACTCTTCATTCTTCACTCTTCATAATTCATACTTCATAATTCATACTTGCCCGGATGCGTCCAGCCCTGAAATATTCTGGAATTGCTGTTGTAACGGCGGCGCTGTTTTATCTCGCGTTTCGAGGTCAGAGCGTGGGGGAATCGCTTGCGGCTGCGGAGCACGCGCGGATTTGGCCGCTACTCGGCGGCTTGCTTCTCATGTACCTTTCGCATGCCGTCCGTGCGTATCGCTGGCAGATCGTGCTTCGTCCAGTTAAATCCCAAACGAATTTTTGGCGAGCGTTTAAAGCAACGATTGCTGGGTATGGGATGAACAATCTTATTCCGCGCTCGGGTGAGCTTGTGCGGCCCTATCTGATGTCGCGCGGGGAGAAAATGCCGTTTGCCGGGGTGCTCGCGAGCGTCGTGATCGAGCGGCTGGCCGATGTGATCGCACTCGCTGTGTTGATCGCGTTTTCGTTTCTGATGTTTCAATCGCGCCTGACTTCTGCATTTCCCATGCTTTCCGGAAGTATCGTACCGATTCTTGCGGCGATGGTACTCGTACTGATCTTGTTCGTCCTGATGTTTTTCAGCGAGCGTCGCACCGCGCAGTTCATTCGGATTTTTGTGCGCCGGTTGCCGGAGCGGTTTGCCGGTAAGATCGAAGCGATCGCGCTCGATTTTTCGCGCGGCCTGCAAGGGCTGGACCGCCGCGCGGCGCTGCCGCTCATTCTGGGCACGATTGGCATTTGGCTGCTTTACGGCATTGCAATGTATGTTTCGCTGCAAAGTTTTTCGGATACGGCGATGTCCAATATTTCATTATCCGGCGCATTTTTATTGCTGACGCTTTCGGGCATTGCCTTTACGATCCCGACTCCAGGCGCGAGCGGCACGTATCATTTTTTTATCAGTCAGGGGCTTGCTCGTATTTTCGGAGTTCCGCCCGATATTGCCCTTGCGTATGCGATCGTCACGCACGCACTGACCTATGCCACACTTACGCTGTTCGGGATTGGCATTTTGTTTCGCGAGGGGATTTCATTCGGGAGCGCGCGAGGCATCAAACCCGAAGACGCAGCGATTCCCAACACCAGTATGATAGTCGAATCTCATGGTTGATATTCATTGCCACCTTGTACCCGGCGTCGATGATGGCTCGGAGAGCATCGAGATGTCGCTTGCCATGATCGAAGAGGCGCGCCGCGCCGGAGTGACCGCAATCCTTACCACGCCGCACATTCGCGGCCGTAACTCCGACCTTTTTCGCCATGATGAGCATAAGGCAAGTTTTGCGAGGCTGATGGCGGTCGGGCCATCCATCGACTTATATCTCGGCTGCGAAGTGCGCGTGACTTCAGAGTCGCACGAAATTGTTTCGCGACCGGAGTTTACAGCCAGTGAACGTTCGAAGTATATCTTGCTCGAGCTGGACTTCAATACGGTGCCGCCTTATTTTTCTCAGCTCCTGTTCGATTTCCGGCTCAAAGGCATTACCCCGATCGTCGCGCACCCGGAGCGAAATATCGGCGTGCTGAAGCATCCGGAGCACGCGCTCGATTTTGTGCGGCAGGGCGCGCTATTGCAGGTGACGAACGGCGCGCTCCTGGGCGAGCTCGGTGAAACATTCGAAGCCTGCGCCAGAACGCTCGTCGAGTGCGGGCTGGTCAGCATTATGGCGAGCGACGCGCATAACGTCACGACCCGCAGATTCGTAAACTGGCCGTCAACTCATGACCTTCTGAAAACCCTGGAGAAAGAGAATGGAAATATGGCATTATTCAGCGCCGATGCACTCTGCACCGAAAATCCACTGGCTGTTTGTGAAGGAAGAGCGATCCAGCCGATCGAAATAGAAGCATCGAGTGTCCCGGAGATTCAGAAAAGGCTTTCCAGCATCGGAAAGCAGGGAAATGTGAAACGAAAGAGGTTCTTCTTCTCTTAAAGAACTTCTGAGCAGTACCCT
>DASZLH010000018.1:0-4962 GCA_035552495.1 Kapaibacterium sp. (SeqCode)
ATATGGACGATGTATCATTCCGCAAGGATGCGTCCGAATCCATTCACAGCCATCTTGGCGGCAAACGCGCAGCCGATGCTAAGAAGATCGCGGCATGGTGCGATAAGCATCTTTTCTACCATGCGATTGGAAAAAGCACCGCAAAAGATTTCGAATTGCTTCGCGCGCGCATCGAAGAGCTCGAGCAAAAGAACAAGCTGACCAGCAATCGTGTATTCTATCTTGCGATTCCTCCTCCGGCATTTGGCCCCACCGCCAAATCGCTGGGCAAAGCCGGACTGAACACGAGTAGCGGCTGGACGCGGCTCGTAATTGAAAAGCCCTTTGGGACCGACGAAAAATCGGCCGAAGAACTCAACGACCAACTTCACAAACATTTCCACGAAAATCAGATTTATCGCATCGATCACTTCCTCGGCAAAGAGACGGTGCAAAATATAGTGGCATTCCGGTTTGGCAACGCGCTATTCGAATCGGTATGGAACCGCGAGAAGATCGAGAAAGTCGAGATCATCGTCTCGGAAGATTTGGGTATCGAATCGCGCGCCGATTATTATGAAAAGAGTGGCGCGTTGCGCGACATGGTTCAAAATCATCTCACGCAGCTCATGGCGCTCACCGCAATGGAAATCCCACTGGCTTTCGATGCGGAGGACATCCGCTACGAAAAGGTAAAAGTACTGAAGTCGATCGCGCCGCTCCGCAAAGAAGATGTCGTAATGGGACAATATGCCGAGGGCGAAATCGGCGGGGAAGGCGTCGTTGGATATAAGCAGGAAGAAGGGGTGAGCCCAAAATCGACAACGGAAACATTTGTCGCGCTCCGCATGCGCGTCGAGAACTGGCGCTGGCACGGCGTACCCTTTTATCTTACGACAGGAAAACGCATGAAGGAACGCCGGTCGGAGATCATCGTGACCTTTCGCTGCCCACCGATTTCTATTTTCGATCCGCGAAAAGGCGGGGCAGTCAGTCCGAATGTATTAGTTATCGCGGTGCAGCCGAACGAAGGTTTCCGAATTTCCTTCGAGGTCAAAGCGCCCGGGACCGAGATGGGTCTGAAGACCGAGTGGATGCACTTTTCCTATTCCGAGGTCTTTGGCCCATTGCCCGAAGCCTATCATACGCTGATCGTCGATGTGCTCGAAGGGGACCAAACGCTGTTTGTCAGCGCCGATGAGACGGTTGCATCGTGGAAGATATATAGCCCGGTTTTGCAGTCAAAGCATACGGTCTATCCCTATCCAGCCGGTTCGATGGGGCCGCAAGAAGCTGAACGGCTTAGAAAAAATTAATTCCGCACGAAGTCTGTAATACTATCGAAGATTTCATTGCCCGGAGAGAGGTCCCGTGACTTTACAATAAATCCGAGGCCGGGAGCATACCAATTCTCCGAAGATTGTTTGGACACCGCATTAGTGCTGACCAGCGAGTCGGTTTCTATATAGTGTACAGTCTGTCGCGGGCCGCCTTTAAGTATTAAATAATCGGAGCCAAGAATATTTACTGTAACGGTCTCTATTGATTTTTGAGGGTTAGTAAAAAAGGTCGAGTCGAATGCACGATAGGTCCCCGGAGCCTGACTAAGCGGCAGCGTTACCCACGCATCCACTTCAAAATTTTGTGAGCTATCGGTGCCGGTAAATATTTTAATTATTTCGAGATCTCCATTCGAATCGACTTTTTCGTAGGTCGTCTCGTTCGTGCAGGAATCGAATAAGTAAAACGCGTCGTTTTTGCCGAGGACCGGCTGGGCAAGCGCTTCGACGGTATGGCGGCACGTCCCGATCGGATTGGTACCGATGAACTCCGTCAACGCGTACCAGCTTCCGGCCGCGGGGGTCGATCCGGTAATGGGCTGCGAACCCGATTCATTGTTGAAGGAAGTGGCCCCCGGTGCGCATGCGCCTATCGCGGCTGCCAGCACAATCGATAATCCTAATGTATAAAAAACGCGCGCGTTCATGGTTAGTACAACACGAGAGAAGCGCCAGAGTTACAATCGTTAAAGAATTCCTTTGGCCATTTTTTCGATGTTCAGGACTTCGTTCAGTTTCTTTTCGTCCATGAGTTTGCGTTCGAGCACGAGCGTTCGGATGGAGCGCTTCGTCTTGAGCGATTCTTTGGCGATTTCAGCGGCCAGCAAATAACCGATTTCCGGCGCGAGGGCCGTCACCAGGCTGCCGCTCGTTTCGGCATAATGCTGCATGCGTTCGCGTTCGGCGGTGATGCCATCGATGCACTTGCGCGCGAGTATTTCGAGCGCGTTCGAAAAAATTTCCATCGCGAACATCAGGTTGAACTGCACGACCGGCATCATGACATTGAGCTCGAGCTGCCCGCCCTGTGAACCGTAGGAAACAACCGTCTCGCATCCCACCACTTGCATGGCGACCTGCGAGACCATTTCGAGAATGGAAGGATTGACTTTGCCCGGCATAATACTGCTCCCCGGCTGCACCGCGGGAAGAAGGATTTCGGCGAAACCCGTCATCGGCCCCGAAGCCAAAAGCCTAAGATCGCCAGAAATTTTAATGATGTCGAGCGCAAGATTTTTTAGCGCCGAAGCGAGGTGTACGAACGGCGCGAGCGATTGCATCGCTTCGAAGAGATCGGTGCTCTCATGCAATTCGAATCCTGTTTCGGCCCGCAACTCTTCGACAACGTAGCCGCGATACCCAACGGGAGTATTCAGCCCGGAGCCGGCGGCGCTCCCCCCAATTCCGAGAAAAGAAATATCTGCTTCGGCTTCTTTCAGCCGGCGTTCGTGGCGCAGCATCATTTCGCGCCATGCGCCAAACTCCTGGCCAAGCGTAACCGGCACGGCGTCCTGCAAATGGGTGCGGCCGGATTTCACGACATTGTCGAACTCCGCCGCCTTCGTGAGGAACGAGAGCCGGAGCGTTTCGATCGCGGGCAGCATCCGTTCGCGCAGCAAAGCGATCGCCGCAAGCCGCATCGCAGTCGGATACGTATCGTTCGTCGATTGCGACATATTGACATGGTCGTTCGGGGAAACGGTCTTGTAATCGCCACGATCCTTCTGCATTTTTTCGAGCGCACGGTTCGCGATCACTTCATTGAGATTCATATTCGTGCTCGTGCCAGCCCCCGCCTGGAAGACATCGACGACGAACTGGTCCCGAAGCTGCCCTTCAATAATTTCATTGCAGACCGATTGGATGCTGTTCGAAAGCTCCGGCTTGAGCGCGCCGGCGCGCTCGTTGGCGCGCGCGCACGCTTTTTTTAGAATCGCGTACGAGCGGATAAAGACCGGGTGGGAGTGCAATTCTGAGATTGGAAAATTCTCGACAGCGCGAAGGGTTTGGATTCCATAATACGCATCGTCCGGCAACTCCATCGTGCCGAGTGAATCTTTTTCTTGTCGCATGTTTACGTGAGTGCTAATGTGCTTGAAGTATTGTTGGGTGAACCGAGATGCGCTTTGGCGAGCGGTAAACGTTTATAAGGAAGGATGCGGTTTCAAGTATGCCCAAGAGATTATGACCATGTAAAATTATGTTCCAAGAATTCAATCCGACTACAACGCCATTAAATGCGCATACTCTCGATCCAAATCGTATTATGGACTCTCTGAATAAAGCCGATTCGATACGGCGCCATCAACCCATTCCAGCGGCCGATTTATTTGCGGTGGTTATTCAGGTAATTGTAGGAGTGGTGGTACTTGCCGCATGGGGAGTAATTAGTTATTACTTATTTCGATTCTTTCGAACTCGTCTTAAATCAAAAAAAGGGACGTTGCCTTTGAACTCGGTTTATGGCTCGTGGCAGGGACATAATCTCGGCACCACGACGATCGAGCCGGGCGATTTAACTCATATTGAGAAAGAGCTTCAAGATACTCCGAAGGATTCGGGATAATTATTGAATAGACACAACAGTCTCAGGCCCGGCAGCTTTTTCCATCGCCGCTTCTTCCGGAATTGCCTTTAATCGGAAGATTGTACAATTTCCGAATATCGTATCGAGTCGGTACTGACTGGCGAGCAGGTCAAGCATTCCGGGTACTTCTTTCAAACGCTTCCAGACGGGAGGGAATCGTTCTGTTCTGGTATGTGCGGGATCGGGAATCTCCTCGATGGCTATGACCGCAGGCTTCACGGATCGAAGCCGTTCGACATATTCCGATTGCCAGTCGCGCTGATAGTCGGTAACCGTGCCTTGCTTGTCATGCACGATAATCGGAAACAGTGATGTAAACCGAGTGGCTTCCCGGCGCTCGATACGCCAGCGCGGGCCGGGGAACATCGACGAGTATTCGACATAGTCGCTTGGTCGCGTGGTGTTCATAATATAATTTGTAATTGTTTCCTGCATGTCCGGTCCATACAATGAATCAGGAAATGCAACGCGATACGTGGACTCGAGAGAATATCCGGAAACGACAAACTCACGGAGCAGCCGCCAGGGGTAGAGTCCAATTACAGCAATCGCAAGAAGGGCGACCACGAGTATGCGCCCAAAGCGGATGTGAGCGAGATATTCCGAAATGACTGCCACTATCGCTGGAATTGCAAATGCAAAGAATGGAATATAATGATAGGCAAAGAATTTTCTCTGGACGACAATCCCAATGAGTAAGGCGCCAACGGTATACGTAAGAAATTTTTCTTCCCGCGGCCGTTTCATGTGCCCGAATGTGCGGCCATGACGCCAGTCCCAGATCAGGACCGCGATAAAGGCAATTACAATCGCAGCCACCAGCCAGATGCGGCCCGATATTTTTTCGGCGGAAATACCGCTATAGATATCTATATTGAATCGAACGAATACCAAATATAACTCGTGGAGAAATGTCCCTTTAAAGTACGTTGCGCCGGATTGGACCAGATAGGGCGCGAGGAATACTAACGCGACGATACCCACACCTGCACAGGCAATCGCAAAGAGCCGAACCGTTCGCTTTTCCAACGGACGAAATAACGTGAAAAAAGCTAC
>DASZLH010000019.1:0-12802 GCA_035552495.1 Kapaibacterium sp. (SeqCode)
TATTTTGTCGATGACCGTCGTAGTGTTGGGTGGGGGAATGCAGATCACTTCATTAGTCGTCATTGGCAAGGAGCGCGCGGTATTTAAGAACCGGCTCGCATGGGGGATTTTCAATCTCGTCCTCAATTATTTTCTCATTCTGCATTATGGCGGCCTGGGCGCGATGATTGGTACGCAAAGCTCGAACGCCGGTGCGTGTTTGGTCGAGAGCATGTTGGCGCGCAAGTGGATCGGGCCGAGTTTCAGCATGCTGCGCACCGCTCGGATTCTTGCGATCGTGATTGCAGCGGTGTTCATGGCATACGGGGGCATCGCGCTGCTCCCTGAATCTACACCATCGATGCTAAAAGCGATGATCGCCGGACTCATCATGGCGATCGTAACGGCGAGCGGTTATATCGTATTCAAAGTCCCGGAGGCGAAGAAAGTATTCGATCGCCTCCGAGCGCTCGCGCGGCCGGAAGTATTGCATCCTGCGGTTAATTCGGAAGGGTAATTGATATATCAGATTTATCCCAACTGCTTGATGGTCTGGGCCAGTAGCAGGATGGAACTGAGGACGAGATAGCGCGAAGAGTCTGTATTCTCCTGAAGGTCACGTCCGAGCGCGTCGATAACGATCTCGATCGATAGCTCGCGCCGGACGAGCAGGCCACGACTGGGCGTCGCCCATGTTTCGGGAATGGTCGGGGCGAGGCTATAAAGCAATTCGCGCAATTGATCGGCCCTCGATTGCGGAGAGAATGTTGTTTGCGCCAGCACCTGGTTAGCCGCGAAATGAACGGCGTCGGAATAACGATAATGATTGTATTGCATCTCACCTAACTGTTTTTGCCTCACACGTATTAGGACACAGAATGACGGACGAAAGAGACAATATCTTCTTTAGGAGAATAGCCATTACATTGCTGTTAACTTTGGATTCCTGAATTGTTTAACTTTGGATTCCTGATTGTTTAACTTTGGGTTCCTTGTTTTTTAACATTGGATTCCCTCTGAAATTTTGGATTCATTCGGCGTTTTTTGTATGTTCTATTCGGGACATTTTCGAACGTTCGGCATGTTGCTCTAATACTCTCGATTTAATAGATAGATGACCGAAATAACATTTCACAGAAAAAGCTTTTTAGCCAGGCTGCCAGATAGGAAGTCCTCATCCCGTATTTTCCGTAATTCACTCTTCATCCTTCACTCTTCACTCTTCATTCTTTTGCTTGCCGGCGTTGCGGGCTGCACCTTCTGGCATAATTTCTCGACCTATTTCAATACAATTTATCTTGCCCAGCAGCATATCGACGCCTACGAAGAACAGCAGCAGGCAATCGTCCCGCCTAATTCAAATGCTGCTGTTGCGGTGCAGGGTCATCGCTGGCTCGATGAAGAATATGAAATGCGGCAACTGGCGATTAGCAACGGAGATGTGCAGCCGATCGAACCGACATTCTCGCAATCGCTGAGCGCCACGAAGCAGATCAATAATGTCCACCTCGACTCCGCAATTATTTTGGGTTCGAAAGTTTTAGCGGATAAAAAGGGGACAAAGTATATCGAGGACGCGCTGTTCATAGTTGGCAAGGCGCAATTTTATAAAAATGATTTTGCCGGAGCGCGTCGTAAGTTTCTCGAATTACTCTACAAATATCCCGATACGAAATACGGAGCGCAAGTGCAGGTGCTGCTGGCGCGCTCGATGCTGATGAACCGGCAGCTCGATACTGCAAAAGCGGCGCTGGGATCGGCGATGGCGTTTGGCGAAAAATCGGGAGATAAGCTTGTGCTCTCGCAAATTCATCGCGCGAATGCGGAGTATGTATATGCCAGGAATGCAGATTCACTGACTGCGATCGCGAGCGAATTGCGGCAAGCGGAGGCAGGACTTAGCGGAGAAGAATTAGCGCGGCTTGCCTATCAGGAGGGCGGTGTCGATTATTTAAACAGCGATTGGCCCAACGCCGAACGCGCGTTCCAGACTGTCTATGAATCGGCCAAAGACGACTGGCTGGCGGGGGAGGGTCACATCGCCCACGCGCTTGCGCTCCGGCGAGAAGAAAAATTCGACGCAGCAACCAAGGAACTTCAGCAGGTCGTGGAAAAAGCAAAGTATGGCGGTTCGCACCCGGCCGCCCGATATGAACTGGCTTATACCCAAGATATTGCGGCGCGCAAAGCGGCTGGCGATAATTTAAAATCGGATGAATTCCGAACGAAATATTTCCCCACGCTCCGTTTAAATTATTATGTGCTCGATACATCATTTAAAAATTCGAGTGCGATTATCGTGGCGCGTTCGAAATTTCGAGAATCGGATTTATACCGCCAAATGGGGGACTACGATTCTGCCGCCCGGCTCGCTGCCGGACTTATCGGCACGAAGGACTTTTCTTCTCCGGCGATGAACGAGTTTGTCAACCAGCGCGCGAGTGCGCTCGGCAGTTTCCCGCGATGGCGCAACGAAATCGTTCGCGTCGATTCGCTCGAGGCACGCATCAAGCAAAAGCCCGGCGCCAAATTTGAAGAGGCGACGGTGCATGTGCGGGCTATGCAGGAAGCGCTGGGGACGCGGTGGCAGCCACAGCGCCCCGTCCCGATGACAAGGGAGGACTCGATCAAAGTGATCCAAATCGAAACGCGTTTGCGCCGCGAGCAAAATGCTCCCAAGCTCACGATTTCGGACACCGTGAAATTTATCGATAGCCTTCATTATCTTGCGGGCGCCGCTCATTACCAACTGGGCCGCGCGTATGAGGCATTTCAGGAATATCCCAATGCACGGGAAGAATATCAAACCGCGCTCGCATATCGTTTCGTCATTCCTGACACGGTAAAGACCGCGTTGCGAGCGCAGGCGATCTATGCATGGATGCAGCTCGAAATGCACCAGAAAAATAATGTGGTTTCCGATTCCCTGCTGGACCTCTTGCTCTCACACTACGGGCAGACGATCTACGCCGAGCAAGCCCGTACCCTTTATGCGGCGGCGAAGCGGAATTCGCGCGGCGAATCGGCCTATAAAGCTACCTATACTGTACTCCGCGCGCAGGGGATCGACGCGGCCAAGCCATCGTTTTTAGATATTGTTCTGAATTACAGTAAAGAAGATGTTGCGCCCCGTTCGCTCTATGCGATCGGCGAAACATACGAAGAGCAAGAGCACTACGATAGCGCGCTCACTTATTATCGAAAAATCTTGCAGGACTATCCATATTCCTCATACGCGATGGCACTCCGGCCACGTCTTGCGGATGCGAGTTCTGCACTTCCGCATGCGCCTCCGGCTAACATCGACCCGACGCTTCAACAAAATGAAGAGGAGCAGCGCCAGCAAGCCGAGCGATTGCGGCTCGAGCGAGAAGAAGAACTCCGACGTCAGGCACAACAGGCGATGCCCGGAGCACCGCAAATCGATTCGAGTAATACGGAGGTGCATGTTCCCAATGAGCCACCTAAGCAATCCCCATCGGAATTGCCGCCGCCGCCGCCGGGCCGAAGAGCATTGCCTCCCGGAGGCATACCACAACCACCTGGTGGATTTCCGGTAACACCAGGAGGACCCGGAGCGCCACCTCCACCACCAGGACCCAAGCCGTAATGAGCCGTTCCGATATGGACACATCGAGACTATCTATCGTCACGCGCCGGCGAGAGCTGGCGCCGGGATTGGTGACACTGCGGTTTCGTCATCCGAAAGTCGCTCGCGAAACAATGGCCGGGCAATTCGTCAATGTACTCCCTAAAGCCGGATTTCTCGACCCGATGCTCCGCCGGCCATTCTCCGTCTATTGGACGGAAGGCGACGAAGCAGAAATTATTGTGCAGGCGCATGGACGTGGGACATCCATCCTCGCCGCTACGCAAGAGGGTGATCTGCTCGATGTACTCGGTCCGCTTGGGCGGCCCTGGAAATACGACTCCGGTGATTTTGAAACGGCAGTACTTCTTATCGGTGGAGTAGGGGTTGCTTCGATGCCACTCCTAACGCGCGCGCTCGAACTCGAAGAGAAACCGATTCAGACGATTTACGGAGCGCGGTCCAAAAGCTTATTCGCATTGGAGGGCCTTCGCAATCTTCATCTTGCGACCGATGATGGATCCGAAGGCTATCACGGCTCGAATGTTTCGCTGCTGCGGACGTATCTCGAAGAGGGGCGGCTTTTATCCCCAAAATTATTCGTTTGCGGGCCGACCGGTATGATGCGCGCCGCGCAAACGCTTGCCGCAGAGTTCGGCATCCCCTGCGAGATCAGCCTCGAAACAGAAATGGCTTGTGGGATCGGTATCTGCCAGGGATGCCCGGTCGTCACCGATGAGAAGACTTTCCTCGCGACTGGCAAGCGGTTCCGGCTTGTGTGTATGGAAGGGCCATCGTTTTCGGCGGAGGAGATAATACTATAGTTATGACTCAATTTCATTTGCGTCATTGCGAGGAAGATCAAATGACCGAAGGGAGTTTGATCCGACGAAGCAATCCCTTACCCCAAGAGATTGCTTCGTCGGATTGCTCCGCTATCGCTATGCAACCCTCCTCGCAATGACACAAACACAAAACGGCCAAAGGTTTCCAGATATGAAGGTTCGCCTTCGTGATGTCGAGTTTAAAACCCCGGTGCTCGTTGCGAGCGGTACGTTTGGGTATGGTGCGGAGGCCCGCAATTATTGCGACATCGAACAGCTTGGCGGCATCGTCACAAAATCGGTAAGTTGGAAGCCGCGCGTCGGGAATCATCCGCACCGTATTGTCGAAACAGCCGGTGGAATGCTGAATTCGATCGGGCTCGCGAATGTCGGCGTTCATACATTCGTGAAAGAGAAGCTGCCCTATCTCGCGCAATTCGATACGAAGATCATTGCTAATATTGCGGCGTCCTCAATGGAAGAATACCGCGACGTGCTCGAACATATCGAAGCGCATTCGGTTGAAAATCTTGCCGGATATGAAATTAATATCAGTTGCCCGAATGTCAAAGATGGCGGCCTTTCATTCGGCACCAGTGTCGAACGGACCGAAGAACTAACGGCGCTCCTTCGTCAATCGACCGACCGGCTGTTGATTATTAAACTCACTCCGAACGTCACGAGCGTCGCGCCGTTTGCCGAAGCAGCGGAGCGCGCGGGGGCCGATGCCATCAGCCTCATCAATACGCTCGTCGGAATGTCTATCGATATTCGCGCGCGCGAGCCACGGCTTAGCACGGTGACAGGCGGCCTTTCCGGTCCGGCTGTGAAACCAGTCGCGCTTGCAAAAGTATATGAAGCGCGAAAAGCCTGCAGCATTCCCATTATTGGCATCGGTGGGATCGTGACGGCGGAGGATGCGATCGAATTCCTAATCGTCGGCGCGACGATGGTGCAAGTCGGCACGGCAAATTTTGTTTATCCGGATGCCGGGGTTCGCATCGCCGAAGGGATGGAGCGATTTCTGCATTCCGAAGGCATTGCGAATGTCGGAGAGCTGATACATTCGCTTCGGGTGCGAGCAGAGTTGCGCGCGCTCGGTTGGTAAAATCTCATCTCGGCAATTCCTCATCTAAAAGAACATGCGAAGAAATCTCCAGCGCGTATTGCTCGCTGTGCTGATTGGTGTCGGCTTACTGGTTATAATCGTTTTTATCGACCGCTGGAACGAGACCCAGTATGCTATCGAGCTTGCGCGTATCCGTGCCGCATCGCATGTCACGAATCAGCTAAGCCCAACCGGGATGCCGAATAATATCATCACCGAAATTCGAGTCCCAACGGACGTAACGATATTTGGCGAGCGTTTGCCGTTGGAGAATTGGGAAATCCGCGAGCGGTTCGAGCGCGAATTTTACTACAATTATAATAGTGCGTGGCAAATTGTAGTGTGGTGGAAACGCTCGGGCCGTTATTTCCCGATGGTCCATACTATGCTCGAAAATGCCGGGTTGCCCACCGACCTGGAATATCTCGCGGTTGCGGAGAGTGGCTTGGCCAATGTTAAATCTCCCGCAAATGCGAACGGCTTCTGGCAATTTATTCCCGGCACGGCAACGCGCTATGGCCTGCGCGTCGATGACGCGATCGATGAACGGCTCGACCCCGCAAAGGCAACGCGATCCGCGATTGCGTATTTCAAATATATGAAGTCGATGCTGCCGACCTGGTCCCTCGTTGCTGCCGGATATAATATGGGCGAAGACAATGTGCAAGAGGCAATGCAATGGCAGCATGCAAATAGCTATTGGAATCTCTATCTTAACGACGAGACGATGCGCTACGTCTTTCGCATCGCGGCGATCAAAGAGCTGATGACACACGCCGATACCTACGGGCTCGATTTCAGTCAGCTTAAACCTTATCGAACTCCGGCCGTCCATTATGTGACCGTGAGCGGCCCCATCACTTCCATCGCGGACTGGGCGTATCAGCATGGTGTACTTTACAAGGACGTAAAAGTGCTAAATCCGTGGCTGACCGGCCGAAGCATTCCGGCCGGTTCATTTCAGATCGCGTTGCCGCTTGCCGATGAAGACCGTGCTACAGTGAAATAATACGGTTTAGGCGTAATTCTGGCACGGTTTCTGTGAGCACTCATCTGTAATGTTGTTGTAGGGTTTTTTACCCAATTGTTTTAATCCTATATTCCAATGAAGTCTATACGTACAATATATTCTTTCACCATTCTGTGCGCGTGTTTAGCTATTCTATCCTACAGCGGCTGTTCCAGTTCCACTACTGTATCGAGCGACGAGTCTACGGTAACGATGCAATCCCAACTGGCAGCTTCCGACGTGAACCGCATGGTCGTGAAGGGAGGAGGCACTCCTTCGATCGTCACATTCGATTCGATCATAGTAACACGGGTACTCGTCTTCGTCAAGGATGTTAAACTTCATTCGGACGCGGATGACAGCGTGACCGATACCCATGACGGCACGATCAAGACCGGACCATTTGTGCTCGTCTTCGATTCTACGGGATCGCATGTCGTAACCACTGCAACGATTCCAGCCGGGACCTACGATCGTGTAAAATTCGAAATCCATAAGCCCGCCAAGAACGATGCATCCGATTCTGCCGTACTCCTGCAGTTTCCGGAGTTCGAGAATGGCAATCAGTTTTATACGGTGGCGATCGAAGGCTACACGATGACGGCTGGGGTTCGCAGCTATTTTACGGTACATTCTACGGCTTCCAAGAATGTTACCTTTAAGTTCGAAGACAAAACTTTTGTCGACAAAGATAGCATCGTGCTTGGCGCCAATACGACCTCGGTATTGTCATTCGAATTCGATCCGCGCATCGTATTTCATCTCTCCGGAGATATTATCGGTACGCTATTCGATCCGCGTGACACGACGCATCAGAACGATATCGACAATCACGTACTGATTGCAATTCGGATCGTTCCGGTCTCTTGATGTATCAGATTTCTTGAGATAATAAAAGTGAAACGTAGGACCTTGGGGTTTGATATTTATTTCAAACCCCAGGCTTTTTAATATCTCGCCTCTAAAAAGACGGTCGCACCGTAGCTCGGAGTGAATTTGCTTACGGAGAGAAAGAGCAAAGACCCGATTCCTACGTATGGTAACGGCTCATAGACCGCCTGAAATTGTACTGGAACACATGGGGAGAATTCGAGTGTATTGGGCAAAAATAGCGAGTCCTGCACGAAACCTCTCCTGCCGAAATGGCGCCAACGTTGATTATAGGTTTCTAGTCCTATGCCGGTCGAAATCGAAGCATGAAAAAATCCCGGCTTTGACTCGTACCGCGCGAGTGTTTCGTCGAACGCATAGCCATAGAGTATATCGAACTCTGAGAGCGTGTTGTATGGCGGCTGTTGTGGGTTGTTCGCGCTTACAATGAATCCGGCGCCGAAAATACTGTGGCCCGATTCGTAGACAGCCGATCCGGCGTATGCCAACGGGGCATCGGTTACGTGGCCGGCATTGAGTCCCATACCGAACGTGAGCCGATAGTGCGCAAGCGGCGGCGGAACGTAGCGTGGTACCCCGACCGAATAATTATCGGAATGAGAGGTGTTATCCAATGGCTGAGCTATTAGTGGCTGAGCAATCAGTTGCTGGGCGGACAATAAGAAAATGATCGCGACGAGACCAACGAGACGCATGTGCAATGCTTTAATTATTACAATAAAACACCGAAACGGTGATCGTAGTAACAACCGAATCCATACCATTTAAGCTCGACCGTAAAAAAAACCGCTTTCGAACTGCTTCCAACGAAGGAAACGGCTGAAAGCGGGAAAAGGAGAGGACCCTTATTTTACCCCGATTATGATGTATTGGTAGGATGCGTGGGCTAGGAATTAGTTTAAACTAAATTGCAGGAGCAGCAATAACTCTTTTCGCTTCGCGGGCGAGCAGCATTTCAATCACGGCGAGGATAAGCGCAGCCCAGAGAAATGCCTGCCATAGCTCGACACCATAGCGCGATTGATCGATCGTTTTCACGAGGTCGCGCTGTGATGGGTCGAGCGGGATGATGCTTGGACGCTGCGCGCTCATCCGCGCAGCGAGATAATCATTCACTTCTTTTGGAGCTGAGGCGCGCAAGTCCGATTCATCGCTTTGGATATTGACGGCGAACGCAGCGACTAAATCGCGCGCTTCGGCATCGCGATAGACGGTGTAATTTCCTGCGACATGTGCTTCTTCAAGATGAATATGCAGCTTGCCATCGGCGATAGATTGCGTAACAGGCGCTCGTTGACTCGATCCATCGGGGGATTTAACAAGCACTGTTGTGCCCGGCTGGATGCCGGAGCCTTCGGGCAGCTCGACTTCGAACGGCTCGGTCGTAACGAATTGCTGCGCTACATTCTCATCCTGCTGCGAGCGGACTGCGCTGGTATAGGCAGCGGTGCGCCGTATAAGTGGGAGGAAAATACTCTTGCGCGGAAAATCGCTGAATTGTAATGTCGGCGGAATTGCGTATAGCATCACGTCGCCTTTTCCAATTTTCACTTCGGTGAGGAATGGTGATCCATTGGAGAGCTTAATGAGCGGAAGGCCGACATTCGTGGCCAGATCGTAGGACTCGAATATCTTCGGCGATTCGATGCCGCGTAGTGCGTTGCCACTCGTCGAAACGGCCTCGAACATTCCGGCAAAAAACGGATGCTGGAAATCGAACTGAGCGAAGCTGAGATAATGCTCCGTCTCGTTTGGCGCGCCTTCTTTGCGAGTGATTTGCGGAAGCCCGAGCGCGGTAAGATCGCTATTGGCGGAGGTCACATCGAGGCCCGTCATAAGGAAAATGCTCGCGCCGTTGCCAGCCGCAATGTAATCTTTGAGGCCGGATCGGTCTTCCGGAGCAAGCTGCGTTGGGCCGAGGCCTGCCATAATAGCATCGTAATGCGTACCCGTTGCGGAAAGACTTCGCAAATCTTCCATGCGCCGGATTTCTGTTGTGAAGGGCATTCCTCCCTGCGTTTCCGTCAATGTTTGACTAAGCGCAAGATTGATGAACGTCGCATTGGAAGGGTCTTGCAGAAAGATAGCTATGCGCCGAGATACCGGCACATTGATGACGGTGAATCGAGTGTTATCGAATGGCAGTGCATCCTGTTCGAGTTCGGCCCGGACGGAAATAATACCGGAGCCGCGAATCGGCCCATCGATTTCGACGCTCTCCGTATTTCCGCCGGCAACGGAAGGAATAGTTTTTTGCGCGACACGATCGCCATTATAATAAAGAGAAATAGCGATATTCTGCGCTGCTTCCTGCGTAGTGTTGCGGACCCACGCTTCAAATTGAATCGGGCGGCCCGGCTCGAAGACAGTTGTGATCGGCTTTAGTGAATCGAGCGAAAGATTGCGGCCGTTGATATGCTCGCCGTGCCCGACTGTCATCGTAAAGAACCGGGTCGAAGCATCGAAGAGCTTGGTGGAAGTCGTCGAATCGGTTTTGCTCGCGTGCGTTGTATCCGCAATTTCCGATTCTTCCCGAAGATTGCGCGCCTGAGCGTCCGAAAAAAGATAGACTTCTTTATTGACATTATTCGAACTGGCGAGCAACGCGCTTGCCATGCGAAGGCCAGACGAAAGCTCGGCGGGTCGGTCTGCAATATAAACGTCATTGATGGCCGCGATCACTTCCTGCTTCGTGTGTATCGGGTTGTATTGCTTGCCGCGCACAATCGAGGCAAGCGGAACGACCGTCGCATCGTCGCCATCTTCGAGCATTTGCGCAATCGAAAGTGCCGCGTCTTTCGATTGTTTCAGCAGTTCGCCGCGCTCGTCGGAGCGCGACATGCTCGCGGAATTATCGAGCAGAAAGACCATCGAAGTATTCGCGTGCGACGATCCAAAAAAGCTTCCCAAATACCCACGCAACGCAGGCCGCGCAAACGCCAGGACGATCGCAATCACAAGCAGCGTCCGAACGATGAGCAAAAGAATTTGCCGTATTTTGACGGCGCGCATTGAAGTTTTTTCGAGTTTCTGCAAAAACCGGAGCGAGCTAAACTCGACACGCCGCGCCTTACGCCGCGCGAACAAATGAAACAGCACCGGCAGCGCCGAGGCCGCAAGACCGAATAGAAAGAGAGGATTAAGGAAGGTCATTCAAAAAGGCTGCGCGAATATCTATTCACTCCTGGACTGTGTGGGCCTCGGACTTGGCAGCGACATTCGATTGGAGAACAGATTCATAGAGGAACTCGGGTGCAAGGTCGGCGCCTGTCGGCCAAACGATGGTATCGAGTTCCGAATCGACCCGGACTTTCTTAAATTCTTCAATGTCCTTTAAGGGTTCGAATACTTCGCCCCAAAGCTCATCTTCAAGATCGATAATGCCTTGAAGCCCATCTTTGAATGTCAATTCGAGTTTATAGCCGGATATATATTTAACATTTTTTACAAAGTTCATGGCTGTAGGGGTTCTATCTTGTTATATGGTATGCGGTCGCGAATGGCATTCCAGGTTTTCATCAATTCGTCCCGATGATCATTCGCCCATTCTAAGACCAACGATTTTACTCGTCTTGGAAGTTCTCCATGTATCACCCGAAGATCCTCGATGGTAACCTGAGCAGTATATTCGCCATAAGCAGCATGAAAGTGTGGCGGGCTGTGGTCGCGGAAATACATCGAAATTACGATTCCAAAAAAGCGGCTAATCTCAGGCATAAATTTAAAATATAAGTTGACTAATGCCCAACAACGATTGCCACGGTTTTCGTCTCGCCGGAGTGCGAAATGAACTCAAGATAATAGGGGCCATTTGCGAGAAGCCTGATGGGGATATTCACGTGCGTATAGACCGATTGGACCGAACCGCTTGCCATCAATCTTCCGGCGTCGTCGTAGATATTCCAATCGCCGGGTTCGTTAGCATCGAGCGTGAAATGGTCTGCGGCTGGACTAGGCGCAACGGTAATCGCGAGCGAGCTTTCCGGGAATGGCGCTACAATAATCGAGTCCCAACCGATAGCGGGCGCGAAGGCGCTTTTGCCCGAGCTATCGACAGCCATCAGGCGATAACGGACGAGCGTCCCGCGACTAATCATCGGTAAGTCACCATTGTAAATTAGTGAATCGGCCACGAGCGAAAGGGGGAGCGAAATGAATGAGCCATGGCCAGTTGTGTCATATTCGATGGTGGCGGAAGCTATGCCGAATTTCGAAGCGCATCCGACGCATACATGCACGGTCGAATCTACCCAGACATTTTTAATATGCGCGATGATGCCAAGTTCGAGCGCGGCTGCATACGCATCGAGTTTTCCCCAGCCATAAGCAGTATCGGGATCAGCGGCTTTATCGCCGGTTACCATCACAGCGCGCCGAATTTCCTGAGCGGTCGCTTCGGGGTGCGCTTGTTTGATAAGGCAGCACACCCCGGAAATAAGCGGCGTTGCGAAGCTTGTCCCGTTGCCATTGCCGAACGAGCCATCCCGGCCTTGAAACCAATCGGCAACGCCAGGCGCGCATATTTCGGGCTTGATTCTCCCATCGCTGGTTGGCCCGCGCGAGGAGAAATCGGCAATCGTGTCGTCCACATCGAGCGCGCCGGCGCTAAGGATACTATCGGCATCGGCAGGCGAATCGAGGTGCGGCTCCGAAGTTGTGCCGCTGTTGCCCATTGCAGTCACAACGAGCACGCCGAGCTTTGTAGCTCGTTCAACGGCGCGTGCAACGATAGAAGTATGCCCGTTCATATCGGCATAACTATAACTTGCGTCCGGCGGATCGAACGTGAAATATCCGAGCGAACTCGAAGTGATTTCCACGCCTCGCGCTTCCATATCTTCGAGCGCAGCGGCGTAATTATCTTCTTCGATGTGGTGCTCGCTGCGAACGTCTTCGGTCTTCGCAAGCAGGAGCGTCGCATGGTAGGCAGGTCCGACGAGCGTATCGGGTGAGTTACCTACGGCAATACTTAGCGTTGCCGTCCCATGCCCATCCTGCGTCGAAGTATCTTCGGACTGATTTTCCGTTATGCTATCGTGAAAAATATAATCGTATTCGCTGATGACATGCGTGCCCTGAAGCGATGGAGTTTCGCGCCAGCGAAATCCAGCATCGAGAAAACCGAGGAGCACACCCGATCCATCGAAACCCATTGCATGAAGCGGCCACACATTGATACGCGAAAGCTGCGACTCCGCAAATCCATACTCATTGACGATCGGATCGTACCCGCAATTGCTCGAGAGCGGCAGATCGTGCGCAACGCGAGAAAGAAGGGAAGTGGAATGCTTGCCGGATTTACTGGTTGCCGGAATAGGTTGCACCGAAAGTATTTTCGAAACTCGAACAAGGGTAACAGATTTTACGAAACTCAGCTTGGATAGCTGTTTGTATTGCTCTCG
>DASZLH010000020.1:0-7372 GCA_035552495.1 Kapaibacterium sp. (SeqCode)
TCACCGCCGCGAAGCTCTATGCTGCCGATTCCAGCGTATCAGGCCCCAACGGACTCAACGCCCGATTGCAATATTCGATACTGGGCGATGCCGCGCTCGGATTTTGCCTGAGGCCGCAGCCCGAGTTTGCCATTCGTCCGCCGGATATTCAGGCCTTCGCGCGCGATAGTCTTGTGAAAAAAACGTTTAACCTGACCGATACTGTCATCGATATTTCCGCGCTCGTTCATAACTACGGATTTTCCGCGGAGGGGCCAGTCGCTGTCGAAATTCAGGACATCGGGCCGAGCATTACTTACTCGGTCTTCGACACGCTGCCATATCTCAACGATAGCGCGCGAATATCCGCGCAATTCCTGCTCACTGCGCAGTCGATCGGCGAGCATACGATTACCGTCACCATCGATCCAGACCGGCATTACAAACAGCTCGATACGGCAAATGAAATTGCGTCGATCAATATTCTGGTCAATGGACTCTCGGTCACGCAGTTCTATCCATACGAAGGCTCGCGCGGATTTTGCGATATTGCCACCAGCCAAACGCACTTCATTGTTCTGCTGCCGCTGGGTTCGACTCCTTCCGATCAGGTCGAACTGCAAGTAGATACGACGCAGCAATTTTCGCATCCGTTCGATACCAAAGTCTCCGCCGGCACGCGATATTTCGTCGAGATTCCCGCGTCGCTTACGAGCGTAGCCGTGCCGTCGACGGGCGTCTATTGGTGGCGCTCGCGAGCTGTTAAAACTAACGGACAATCTTCCGACTGGGAATACGCGACCTTCAGCATTGCTCCTTCTTCGCAACCGGAATTCTGCTATAACTCCGGCGAACAATTAGCTTCGACCGTCCAGAGCGGACTCGCCATACAAAACAGCAAACTCTATTTACCGCTGCAGGACACCGTGCGGTATGAAGTGATCTCTCACGCGTACAATGATTCAAATGCATTTTTTCAATCAATCTCGCAGATACTTATAAATGATAGGCCTGTATTCCAATTTACTGAACAGGGATACGTCATAGCAAAGTTAACTCCGGATGCAAATGGAATTGATACGGCTTATGAATTTCCCATTGACTTTAATCGATATGGAGATACCAGTTATACTGCGCCGATTGCGAGGGCATTCGATTCTGTAGTTGCAAGTATTCCGCGCGGTATACGGGTAATCGTACTTACTAACGGACAGCCTGCTTTTCCTGGAATTACTGACAACCCTAATGTTTTGGAGGCCATGCAAAGTCTTGGATCGCAAAAAGGACTTACAATTGCGCCCGATCATGGAAGTTACGCATTAATTGGAATCAAAGATTCGACGGTCCCTGCTCTCGAAAAAATCGCGCCCGAATACTCCAACGGCGTGCATCTTTACGATACGATCGTTACCTACGGCACGTCCGGAACAGCTATCACGCCGTTTACAGCAGTCTCTCGTGGGTATGGGACGTTCACCTGGATGGGCGATGCGATACCATCTGGCAGCTCAGTCACTTTCAGCATTCTCGGATCGCGCCGTGATGGCTCTGGCGTCGATCTGCTCGATACCGTGCGGGCAGCGCCGGGCCAGCAAACTTCCTCGCGCGATCTCTCGAACATCGATTCGCGGCGGTACGACCGGCTTGCCGTCAGGATGGACTTTGCCCGCACCAGCAATGCGACGCAAAGCCCCGCTATCTCGGATGTCGAGCTTGGCTATAATGCCGCGCCCGAATTTATTTTTACTTCGGACTCGCTGAACGTTTCGCCATCGCAAACGCCGGAGGGAGGCGTGGTGGTGGCCCGTTATGGCATTGCTACGCTCACGTGCGCTGCGGCCGATAGCATTGCCGTCCCGCTCGTGCGGCAGATCAATGGTAAAACGGATACGCTCGCATCTCACGTCGTGCCGCATCTGGACGGACATTCGAGTTATTCCTTTACCGATAGTATTACAACGCTCGGCCAGCAGGGTGTAGCCGCGCTTCTTGTGACGGTCAACCCGAACGAAGCGCAGAACGAACAGCTACTCTATAATAACTCGATTTCCGGCGCTTACACTGTCACGCGCGATACCGCAAAACCGCACACCGAAATTCTGTTTGACGAGGAGCATATTCCTTCGTATGGATTTGTCTCGCCGCGCGACACGATACTCATCGACTTGTATAGCCCGAACTTCATCCGAGTCACGGATACGACTGCGATTACCGCGCAGATCCTACCGGAGAGCGATCCCGCCAGCTTCGTGCAGGTGAGCGCCGCGGACCCGCATGGGTATCAGGTCCGGTTTTTCTCTTTCCCATCGGGGCCGCTACAGGCTGCACTGCAAATCGTACCGATCACGCCGTTCTCGCCCGGCAAATGGGATGTGACGGCCTACACCAAAGACGCGAGCGGAAATCTCGATACGGTCTTTCAAACGTTTACTGTGAGCGCAGTCAATGGCCTCGCGCACGTTATGAATTATCCGAATCCATTCAAGGACAAGACCTACTTCACCTTCGTACTGCTCTCGGACGCGCCGGCTTCGGTCAAGATTATCGTCTATACTATTGCAGGACGGAAAATCCGAACGCTCGTCCCGTCCAATCTACGCGCGGGATTCAATATGGCCGAATGGGATGGCCGCGACGAGCAGGGCAACGATGTAGCGAATGGCACCTATCTCTACCGCGTCACGATCAACGGTACCAACCCAGATGGCTCGACCGTCAGCGATGCCGTGACAGAAAAAGCAGTGAGGTCACGGTAAAAATTTATCGATCGTAATCATTATAGACTTCGTTGGAGGACTTCTTGCCACATTCGTCGAAACTCTTCATCTCTCGCGCGTAGGTCTTCGTCACGTTGTTTGCTTCGCTCATCTTGACGTTGCAAACGGTTGTCCAATGCCATCCATCGTTCGTCATCCTTGACATCCCTTGCCCGAAGCAATTTTGCAACTTCAGCAGCTACATCTTCGCGCTGTTGTGCATCTTCTTCCTCTTTTAACTCCTTAGTATGAAGTATCGCGGACGACCTGCCATCGGCAGTCTCGTCGCGTGCACGAAGTCGTTCGTTAAGGTTATCCCAGCGTTCCGTTTCTTTTAAATCTTTAACTTTCTGAGCTTTCAAGTCGACCGATGCCAATTGTTTTCGGGCTTCTTCTCGCTCCTCTTTAAGATCCTCCGTTTGCTGACCGGCTACTTTTTGAACGCGCAATTTTTCATTTAGTATATTCCATCGCTCGTCTTCCTTCAGGTCTTTCACTTTACGAGCTTCCAAATCATCGAAGGCTAATCCTTTTCGAATTACTTCTCCTTCTTCTTTAATTTCCTTCACCTGCTGGGCCACGAGCAGTCTCTCTTCGGATGCCAATTCCACCGTTTCATTCTGGAGCCGAAGGGATTCGGTCAATACGTCCCAGCGCTTATCGTCTTTCTCGTCTTTAACACGTCGTGCTTTCTTATCGCCGGAAGCTACTTGCTCGAGGCGTTTTATTTCCTGTTCTTCTTCATGTTCTTTTGCCTTCAACGCCTCCCAATTCCCATGCGCGATGTACTGGAGCCGTGCTGCTTCTTTCTCTTCGCGTCTTCGAATGCGAGGCGCTCGTACAAGAGTAACAAGATAGAGCGAGAGCGTCGGTACTCCGGCAACGATAAGGGCAGTGAGTAATACGCGCTCGAGAATAGAATCCACGCCGTTATTCGTCAAATACCGGTATATGTAAAGCGAAACGGTGAAGGTCAGGCCGATACCTTTTACGAGAAAGCTTCTCGGAAAAGATTTGTATGCTACTACGAATAGACTTTCGCGCTTGCCACCCATCGGGAGGCTCATCGGTTCGGATAAAATAGTGTGATCCATAATATTATTATTTATATTACATGAATTTGAATCAGCAAAAAGCTCCGCCATAGAGCGGAGCTTTCGTTAGCGATGAAAATATACTGGCCGTATACCATCGGCATTATACCAATAATCAGAATTAATGAGAGTGTATATTTTCGCCTGTTTCCTGACAGGTCTGAACGACCTTCACTGCGATGCGACGGTTCTGCGCACGTTCTGCCTCGAGTTCCGAAGCCGATACGTCTGTCCGCTCTCGGACTGCAGGGCGGTTTTCGCCGTAGCCAATAGTGTTCGCGATCTTCTCTGACGGTACGCCTTGTTCGATGAGCCAGCTCTTGATGCGGTTCGCGCGGCGTTCGGAAAGCTCCTGATTGTGTTGAGGAGTACCTTCGGCACTCGCGAAGCCTTGAATCTCCACTCGAAGTGCCGGGCATTGTTCTACCAGCGACTTGATGTGGTAAAGATGGTTCATGTTATTCGGCTCCGCATTGTTGAATTGGTCCGTGTTCACGATGAAGAGTGTTCCGGGGAATGTAAAGACCGTATTGATCTTCGGGCTCTCAAGATAGACGGTATCCGCCTGGTCCTTGATGTAGAGCGTATCGGTATGATATACCGTATTTTCCGTATAATTATTATTGATCACAGTCCGCTGATCACTTTCCGTCGCGATAGCCGGGGCCGGTTCATCGGGTGCGAAAATGTAATAGCTGAATCCAAGACCCATCGTCAGATACGCATCCTGGCGATAGTTATTCGGATTGGAATAATCGTCAAGCCAGTCGGTCCCTGCCAAATGCAGGAGTCCTTTGCCGTTGAACACGATCTTCGGAGTAAGATACATTTCGAATCCAACACCGAAGGCTCCGCCAATGACATTCTTGTCGTATGCATTGACCGCATTACCCTTCAACGGAGCGGGAGATGCATCGTCCGGCTCAAAGTTCAGCGCTTCTATTCCGGCTGTGAAGTACGGCACGAATGTCTGCTCGGGAAAGACATTGAATGATGCCATCAAATCCCAACCGCCTTCGCGAGTGTGATTGATCGAGCCGATCGCGCCACCGGAACTTCCGGGACTGTTTGGGAAGAGTGAGTTCTCATTGGCAATCATTTGTGTCGTAGTTTTCCATCCCAGTACGCCTCCATTATAGGAGCCGACTAAAGAAAACCAGTCCATGATATTCCAGCGGATAAACGCATCGCCCTGGAAGCCGAAGCGAGAGTCCGTGTAATTGCCATAGAATTTGTTGCCGCCGGCATCGAAACCAAAGGCAATGCGGCCCTCTTTACTCTGGGCCTGAGCGCCCGTACTTCCGAGCGCAAAAATACCGACGACGAGCAGCAGGATGCTGCGATTTTTTAGATTTTTCACGAGGTTATGTTCTTGTTTAGTGATTTGAAATATTTTGTGCGTAAAAAAAACGCGCAGGCGAACCCCAGCCATGGAATGGCTACTTACAAATAAAGCTTAGTAGAAGAGGAAGGGACAAGAGTGGATGATCGATCATCCAGATGTTTCCGGTCGGTTCTGCTCGAACGCGGTCTTTGCGTGTAAGGAACAACTTTCTATAGTTGCTCTCATGATTCTCTGATACAAAAATACGGCGGGAAGCCTCGAAATGTGTTACATAACTTTAGAAAAAAGTTACATCATTCACACATTCACAAATAGGCCCTGAAGATCAATGGTTTTTAACGTACCGGCTTCATCGCCAATGGGTTCTAATCTTCAAGATAGGCTCCTACTAAGCTCAACTATAGTGCAAATGTGTGCCAACTCCATATAATCTTGAATTTCAATCAATTATCGAATCACTCATTTCGAGATTGTTTTATTTGAAAGGAATTGGTTTTAATTGAACATGCATGCTGTCTCGAACGCGAAGCAGTTTAACTTGTAGTGGCAGACTATGTTGAAACTAATTCGACGTGGCATACCATCGATCATTCGTAGCCGCTCTTGATGACGGTCAGGATCATTTTGAACCGCTCGTTAGCACGAAAGATATTTGGCCGATGCGCTGGCAGGATAATGCCCTCGCCAGTTTCAAGCACGTTCGAGACGCCGTCAATTACGATTTCAGCTTTCCCGTCGATTATTTGAGCAAATGTATCGAACGGAGATATTTTCTCCGTTAACCCTTCCCCGGTATCAAGCGCCATAATGCTGATGTTGCCCGTCGTTTTTTTGATTATCGTTTTAATAAGCACGGCATTTGGCATGTATTCAATGACTTCCACAATAATGACTGCTTTCGATTTTTCTAATTCGTGAGTAGTAGTTGGCTTCCACTCGCTCCCATTGGGAGAAATAGGTCGTTTGAATTTCTTCGATAACTGAGCTATCTCGTTTTTTGTCATATTATTCGAGAGAGTGTTTCGATTTAACGAGCTCTAACGTGTAGTCCAGCACCATGCGGTTGTTTACTTTCATCGCACCCATAAGGAAGGAGGGCCGCTGGATATCGAAATCTGAAAAAGAAAGGGGGAGCGATCCGGTGCAGGAAATCGTACTGTCCTCATGGATCGCTCCTGACATTTTTAAGACTGCGACCCGAGTCACTCCGGCCATCGAAAGATTACCACGCAGCAAGATCATATAATGATCGCTTCCACTCGGTTTGAACTGGGCTGAAGTGAGTGCAAACACGATGTTTTGGTATATATCGGCTTTGAGCGCCTTATAGGCACCCTTTTCCGTTTCCCTGCTCTCGCTCTTCAGGCTATAAACTGGCAACCGGATAGAAAAACCAGTGATAGAAAGAAGTTGGTTGTCCGCCGAGAGATTGAAATCTGCTGTGCCAGTGAATGTATGCGCGCTCATGCTCCAATTCCGCACTGCAGATGTTCCGGTAAGGTTCATCACGGAATTGCTATCCAATATATATTTCGTTTGAGCCTTAGATCCGCGCGGAATAATAATACAAGAGAATAGAATGACAATGCGCGTCAAAAGAAGCTTTCCTCGGTAGTATCGTATCCTGTCCATGTTCATACGACAAAGATACTACTTCTTGCTTTAAAAAACGTTACATAACTTTGGAAATAAGTTACATCATTCACACATTCTCGAGGCCGTCCATCCGTTTGTGCTTAATATTTTTGAAAAACGAAGGAGTCAGCCCTGTAACTTTTTTGAATTGATTCGAAAGAGCGGCTACACTACTATAATGGAGCTTATACGCAATTTCAGTGAGAGAGAGCTCGTCATAGATAAGCAATTCTTTTACGCGTTCGATCTTATGTTTGATAATAAAATGCTCGATCGTCGTCCCCTCGACTTCAGAAAATAAATTAGCGAGATAGGTATAGTCGTAGTTAAGCCTTTCGCTGAGATGATTGGAAAAATTTACTCGCAACGCTTCATCGGTGTAATGAATGGTCTCGATGATCACCTGTTTGATCTTTTCAATCAAAATGGCCTTTTTATCGTCCATTAGTTCAAGCCCCGAACGTTTTAAGGCAGTTGCTAAGGCTTCTCGTTGCGTTTGGGAGAGCGTTTCATCTATTGCTACTTCGCCCAAATCCACGTTAAAATAGTGCAGGCCCAGACGT
>DASZLH010000021.1:0-5209 GCA_035552495.1 Kapaibacterium sp. (SeqCode)
CATAACGATTTACCGATGGATGGCCCTTCGTTTTCCGATAATGCTGTGAAGTTTTGACGAAGGGTACTATGCATTCCGCAAATAAAGCTGAGCGCCAGACCCATTAGAGCGGAGTATTCAAATCCAAGGACCGCAAAGAGCGGACTTGATAGCGTAATCTCAGCAGTTGTTACCACTGCAACGAGTAATGCATTTGGGATTAATCGCCCGAAAATCGGCTTAGTTGCTGCTTCTTGTTGGCCTTGCATTTGATTGGGATTGGTACTTACTTCCATCGTTCTTTTACGAAAATAGGATAATTCCATGCCGATTTAATGAGACCGACGATTTCTCGCCGTAACTTTGCAAGACCGGACTCGCATAACAGAGCCGGAAACAACGATCGAAGGATTTTCTTAACAGACCATGGCATCTACTACACTCGTCACGATAAGTTATTCCGTTGCGGAGAATCAGCGCTCTGAATTCGAAAAGATCCTGCATGATCTTGTTGGTCGTATCAATGGTGCACAGCAAGGCGTTCGATTTTCGGCCTATCAGGAAGAGGATGAACCCTCGAATTATGTCGAACTCTACGAATGTGATTCCACTGATGCATACGACGCACTAGAAGACAGTCTCGATGACGAGACGAGTCGGCAAATTCGACGGATTGCGACTGATTTTGCGCAGGCACGACAATCTGTTATGACGCTTCGCAAAGTATATTGATTCGAGAGGACGAATGTGGAATAAAAATTTAGCACCAAAGGTGCAAATATTTCTGGGAAGGCATTCCTAATTTTTCATACCTAATTCCTCATAAAAATGGGAACGCCCGTTCGCCCATTACTCGTTACCTTCGCCTCTGAATGGGCAATTGGCGCAGTTGGTTAGCGCGTTTCCTTGACATGGAAAAGGTCACAGGTTCGAATCCTGTATTGCCCACACGTATCAATTAAGGGTTAAGAATGAAGAATTAAAAGTGGAACGGCTTTCCTTGATCTACATTAATTCTTTATTCTTAACTCTTAATTCTTAATTAAAGTAGAGTGCTTCAGCCTAAAACGAAGATCATTGCGACGCTCGGTCCGTCAAGCGCTACCGAAGAGATCATCGAAAAGCTTGTTCTGGCGGGAATGGATATTGCCCGTCTGAATTTTTCTCATGGTACGCCTGATGTTCACTATGAAGTTGCGATGAACGTTCGCCGAGTCAGCGAACGGCTGGGCGAGCATATTGCCATCTTTGCCGATCTTCCAGGTCCAAAAATTCGGACGGGTGATGTTGCCGATCCCAATGGCGTACTGCTTATCGCTGGCAGCGATGTCGAATTGGCCTATGATCCCGATGTTCATACCACACCCGAGCGGATTACCACGTCCTATCAATATCTGGGCGTCGATGTTAAACCTGGGCATCCGGTTTTGCTTGACGATGGAGCGATCGAACTGATGGTAAAATCGGTGCTCTCCGATACCGCTATTATTGCGAGCGTCAAAACGGGTGGAATTCTGAAAAGCCACAAAGGGATTAATTTCCCTGCAACCCAGCTTCGGATTCCTACGCTCACGGACCACGATAAAGAGATCGTCCGGTTCGCGATGGAAAAGATCAAAGTCGATGCGTTCGCCATTAGCTTCGTGCGCCGCGCCGATGACATTCGAGAGCTGCGTCAATTTCTGAAAACAGAATTCGACGATACTATTACGCCAATCATCGCAAAGATCGAAAAACCAGAGGCTGTCGAGAATATCAAAGATATTCTTGCAGAAACGGATATGATTATGGTTGCACGAGGCGATTTGGGAGTCGAGATGCCGCTCGAGCGGGTACCACCGATTCAAAAACGCGTGGTCGATCTTGCTAATGCGCGCGGTGTCCCGGTCATCACAGCGACACAAATGCTCGAATCGATGATCGTACATCCGCGGCCAACGCGAGCAGAGGCAAGCGATGTTGCCAATGCCGTTTTCGATGGATCAGACTGCGTGATGCTATCGGCTGAGACGGGTGCCGGGGCCTACCCTGTCGAAGCTGTCACGACGATGCGAGAAATTATTCTTTCGGCGGAGCGGAGCGGCTATGTTCGCGTAGAGCGAGATTTCGTACTGCCGCATGAAGAGGTTGAGTATGCAACCGATTCCGTCGCGCGTGCCGCCTGCGTGTTAGCTGAAGAGGTCAACGCCCAGGCCATTATTTGTGCGACACTTTCAGGACGAAGCGCACGGTTTGTAGCGAAATATCGGTTCTCGAAAATGGTCATCGGAATGTCAACCGACGACGGCGCCCTCCGTCGAATGGCATTTTATCACGGTGTAATTCCGGTGAAATTAGAGGAAGTCCGCAGCTTCGATGAGACGCTCAGCAATATGGTACGTGACGTCCAGAAGCAGGGACTTGTCGGGAATAGTGGATGGATCGTTCTGACCGCTGGCCATCCTATCTTCCAGGTTAGTCATACGAATATGGTGAAGGTGCATTTTTTGGGGTAAAATCGTCTGCAGCCTTTAGGATAATTTTGTCCCGATCAGAGTCATAAATTCCGCCCGGGTTTGGGATTCTTTGAATGCTCCGAGCATGGCGCTAGTCGTGGTAACGGAATTCTGCTTTTCGACCCCGCGCATCATCATACACATGTGCCGTGCTTCGCAAACTACTGCTACACCGATTGGATCGAGATATTTCGCGATCGTATCGGCAATCTGACGCGTCATACGCTCTTGGACCTGCAACCGCCGGGCATACACCTCGACAATACGCGGCAATTTAGAGAGCCCGACAATTTTCCCATTGGGAATATAGGCAATGTGGGCGCGTCCGTAGAAGGGAAGTAAATGATGCTCGCACATCGAGAAAAAATCGATGTCTTTGACGAGGACCATTTCATCGTACTTCTCTTCAAAGATGGCGCCGTTCAATAATTTTTCGATATTAACGTGATATCCATTCGTAATATATTCCCACGCGCGCGCAACCCGGTGCGGTGTGCGCCAAAGCCCGACGCGTTCAGGGTCTTCGCCGATTTCGGTGAGCAGCGAACGTGTAATTGCGCGCAATGCTGGGTTCGAGTCCGCCTCACCTTCCGCCGGACCCAGCGTGCAGGGTGAAGCGATGAGTTCTTCGCGCTCATCCGCAGGAATATCCTCAATGTCTCTTGTTCGGTTTGGAAGTGTCGTTATAGGGGCCATAGTATATGGATAAACAGATCGGTTCAAATAACGGCTTCGCCGCGATATTCCGCAAAATTATTATCGCTTTCGGCAACGCGGACAGAATATAGCTTTCCTTCGGCGATACGTGACGCAAGCAGCGACCAAAATACAACCGCAATGTTTTCTGCCGTCGGAATGATCCCGCTGAGTTCTGGTACATCGAAATTAAGATGCTTGTGATCGACTCGGTCGACGACAAATTCGTCCATGATCTGCCCCAGCTTTTTGAGGTCGATGACATAGCCGGTTTCAGGATCGGGCGTTCCGGCTACAGTCACTTCGATCGTATAATTATGTCCGTGACCGTGAGGATTGTTGCACTTATCGAAGACGGCTTCGTTTTTTTCATCCGAAAAATGTGGATTAAATAACCGGTGCGCCGCTGAGAAATGCGCTTTGCGAGTGACGTAAACCATAAGTATATAATAGAGAGCGACGAAACATATTGTACGGAATGAATACTCCTGAAAAGGAACCCGGCTATTCCTCGTCGACATCTTTTACAATACTATCTCGCTGCTCATCCGTAAGTCGTGTAAAGTCCTGGTAGTTGGGGTGTCGAACCATTAAGGTAACATCAGCCTGTCCGAATCGCATTCGCTCGACCTCCTGAGTGTCGAGTTTAAAACGAATATATTGAACGGCGCTAATACGACCTTCTTCAGACTGTTCTTCATCGAATTCTGCTTCAATCTCTTTGTCGCCAATCATGAGAAATACTGCGTGTTCGGTCAAACCAACAAGAGAATCGAGCGTGGATTTGATCTTCTCCTTTTCGGTAATTTCGATCAGGAGTGTGGCCGAAAGTTCGTTCGGGCCAGGAAGGATTTTATTATAAGTATCGATTTCATGCTGAATGTACTCGTCATGAACGAGCCGTTCGGTACGCATCATTTCCTGAATTTGGAAGAGAACGGTCATGCGGTTCTCGAAAACAAATGTCATCAGCGGGCCCACGTGAATGCGGCGATGACGCTTTGCTTCTATTACTTTTTTCCGAATCGCCGGACGTTCTTTCTCGTATTCGGCAATATTTTTGAGATCGGTAAGTTGTATAGGTCTCATGAGTCCGAAGCGACTATTTTGGAATGTGGGCGGAATACCCCAACGCTTTATAAATGACCTCGATAGGATGCAATGCCCGCTCGCCGGTGCCTTCTTCAATATGGAGATGTGCGAGCGTGCAATCACCGGCGACGGGCGCCGGCTGTTCTTTCTCGATCGACTTAAAAAGCTTCTTGCCGACATCGAGCGAAATCTCGTAGTATTCTTTCTTTGCCGACCACGCGCCATCATGCCCGGAGCATTGTTGCACCATCGTGACTTTCAGCCCCGGAATCAGTTTCAAAAGATCGCGGGAGTTAAATCCCACATTCTGCACTCGCAAATGACAAGGTAAGTGATAGGTGATCTTCTCACCAGCCGGGACCGGAAATTCCAGCGTAATTTTTTTCTGCCGGTGAAGTTGCATGAGATATTCGCAAGGATCCATCGTCGCGGCCATCACCCGTTGGGCAGCTTCTTTGTCGGTGGCATAATGCCCGTACTCTTGCCGCAGCATCATCGAACAGCTCGGGGCCATGACGATAAGCTTATAGCCCGCATCGACGAGCGGTAAGACTCGCTGAATATTACGATCGACCGTTTTAGTTACTTTCTCGATATTGGCCGTTCCAAGTTCCGGCATGCCACAGCATTCCTGAGCTGGCACCTGAACTTCGACGCCAAACTTTTCGAGGATTTCGACATATTGTTTGCCGATCCAGGGTTTATTCTGATCGACCATGCACGTGTAGAACAGCGCGACTTTATCGAGCGGACGCTCAGTTTTGTGCTGATTGCGATGATCGAACCATGACCGAAATGTTTCTTTAAAATATTTCGGCAGTTTTTTTCGGCGATCGATGCCTGCCGTTTTTTCGAGTGCTAATCGCGCGAGAGGATTCTTGCCAGCCCAGTTCATGATACCGGGAATCGTTGTACCAATAGCACCTGCTCGATCGGTATCACCGGTA
>DASZLH010000022.1:0-3393 GCA_035552495.1 Kapaibacterium sp. (SeqCode)
CTCCCGTGCTGGATAACTTTCGATGTATAACTTTTATTTTTCCAGCGCGAAATTGGGACAATATGGTAATCGCTGTGGGAATCCGAGGCGCATTCCGGTGTAGCGCGTGGATAATAACTCGAATTGTTAAACGAACACCTACTATCCACTTCTCCAGAATAGTTGGGATAAGATGTGAGCGCGACGTAACCCTAAGCACATAACGACTTACCGACTTCCCCCTTACATTACTAACATTCCCACACCCTTTAAATCAACTATTAGTATTTAAATATTTATTTAAAAAGAAGATAAAAGAGGAGGATGTGGGGATCATAGAGTGAGAAATAAAAGATCGTTGATGAGAGAATTCTTCGGGAGCATTACTACACGATTGCTGTTTTACAAAATCGCGTTTGTTTTTATCATGCTCGTGCAGAACGTGTAGCTCGCGAGCAACAAGACTCGCTCATTATTAGAAATCGTGAATATCTCAATTATTGGAACAGGATACGTCGGTCTGGTGACTGGCGCAGGATTCGCCGAGACGGGAAACCAGGTCCTGTGCATGGACATCGATCCGTTAAAGATCGAAAACCTTCGCAACGGTATCATCCCGATTTTCGAACCGGGCCTGCAGGAAATGGTCCGCTTTAATTTGCAGGAAGGCCGTTTACGCTTTTCGCTCGATCTTAGAGAAGCAGTGGAATCTTCGCAAGTAATATTCCTCGCGCTTCCAACACCTCCGGGAGCAGATGGCGCTGCCGATCTTTCGCATGTGATCGAGACCGCCAAAGCAATTGCCGGGATCATGACCGAACCGAAGGTCATTGTAAATAAATCGACTGTCCCCGTCGGGACGGCGGCGCGCGTGCGAGCGATCTTCGAAGCATCTACGGATATACCGGTCGAAGTCGTTTCGAATCCGGAATTTTTGAAAGAAGGCGCGGCTGTACAGGATTTTATGAAGCCGGACCGCATCGTGATCGGTTCGCGCGATCCAGGAGCGATCCTGGTCATGAAAGAACTCTACGAGCCATTCGTCCGCACCGGAAACCCGATCTACATCATGGACGAGAAGAGCTCCGAGTTGACGAAATACGCGGCGAACTCGATGCTCGCGATGAAGATTAGTTTTATGAACGAGATTGCGAATATCTGCGATCTCGTCGGCGCCGACGTCGATCATGTACGAATTGGAATTGGTTCGGACGGACGCATCGGTCCGCAATTTCTTTTTCCTGGCGTGGGATTTGGCGGGAGCTGCTTTCCGAAGGACCTCAAAGCGCTCATCAAAACCGCAGAAGAACTCGGACATGATTTCGCAATCCTGCGTGCCGTGCAGGATGCGAATGACAAGCAGAAGACGAAGCTGCTTTCAAAAATTCTCACGCACTATGGCGGTAATATCGAAGGCAAAACATTTGCGGTGTGGGGGCTTTCGTTCAAGCCGCGGACGGACGATATCCGTGAAGCGCCGGCACTCGAAATTATCAATGGACTGCTCGCACGCGGTGCGACCGTCCGTGCCAGCGATCCCGCCGCGGTCCTGCCCATGAAGAACGTTCTGCCCGAGAACGATAACCTGAAGTACTACCGCAAAAACATGGACGCACTCGCCGATAGCGACGCGCTTGTTATTGTCACCGAATGGAACGAGTTCCGTAACCCGAATTTCGAAACCATCGCCCAAACGCTGCGCGATCAGGTCATCTTCGATGGCCGCAACATCTACGATCCCGAGCGCATGCGCGAATACGGCTTTACGTATTATGGGATCGGAAGACGGTGAAAGGCAATGCCAACGATTCTTCGCATTAATGGATTTTCATTTTACTTTTTTGCAAGTGACCGCTACGAACCTCCTCATGTTCATGTATCACGTGGCGAAGGAAGGGCGAAATTTTGGCTTCTTGGAATCGAACTCTCCAAGACATCGGGATTCAGACGGCATGAACTTCGGTTGATAGAAAAAATAATTCGCAAAAATCGGGACGAATTGTTGGAGGGATGGAATGCATACTTTGGGGACTGACGTCAAAGGTAATCGAGTGGAATTTAAGAGTGGCCAGATGAGCGTCTACTTAGACGATGGCCGGATTTTGACCATCCCACTCGATTGGTATCCTCGTTTGGAACGAGCGACCGCTCGACAACGTAAGAATTATAAATTTATATATGATCGGGAGGCTATGGAATGGCCGGACATTGATGAACATATTTCCATTGCCGGTCTTTTGAAAGGCGCCAAGGCACCCCGAAGTCTTCCCTACTTAACGGGCAAATGGCCCGAACATATCGAACGTGAGCGCAAACGCATCGAAGCTTCGTACAAACCGAAAAAATCACTCCCTGGCAAACGTGCTGCAAAGGATGTCCCACAAACCCGCAGCCAAAAATCCTGACTCCCGAACCCACTGCCGCATGCGCGTCGCGATATTATCATGAAAACATATTCAAAGAAGAAGCGGAATTAATTGTGTGTGGTGTAACCTACGTAATCCATGGCACATCTCCGCATTTCCATTCTCTTCTTCGCTCTTTGCTTTACCTCTTCTAACGTCTTGGCGCAAGGGACTCCGCAAAAGACAAACGGGATTCCGAATCTCGACAGCCTGCTCTCCCATATCGATATTGGCAGTATTTTGCACCAGGTAAATGTGGACAGCATCGTACACACGATCAATGTCGATAGTATTATGCATAAGGTCAACATCGATAGCATCATGCACAAGGTGAACATCGATAGCCTTATGGGTCGCATGAATTACGATAGTGTGTGGAAAGCAAATAAGTCGAAGATCGAACGTATGTTCGGTAGCGTAACAAATTCGGGAGCTCTGCATCCGTATGCAGCAATATTTTCCGAACACGAAGCTAATCTCATCGATCGTTCGGACGCATGGCTCAAGCCAGGATCTGCAGTACCGCTCTAAACCCCCGTGGACGGTATTTCCTGGAAGCCATCTTTATGACATGGTTGATATACATTGTTTTGTGTATCATTTAAATATTTTTTGTCAATTCTTGACATTGCCATAAAAATGTCGTATATTGCCAGTGCCCTGATGGGCACCTAAATTAGAAAGGCAATATTATGATAGTACAAGAACATGGACATCGGGAGGCATTGAAGCTGACCGAAATCTTCGATGCAGCGGAACGGGAAGCGGCGAATGAGCCGGAACGGCTTATTTCGTATCGCAATGATATTCAGGTCTATCATGCGTACACCGGTGCGATCACGATCGTGATGAGCCGCGAAATGCGCAAGTCGGTCGAAATTGCGAGTACGATCGCGCTGCACGTAGCGTTGAAATTCCCCGAGCGGAACGTGCTTCTCATCAATACATACGCCGGCGCGGATTTGTTGACCTCTGGCTTTGTCAACGCCATGCACCTCCTGAATCTCAA
>DASZLH010000023.1:0-4738 GCA_035552495.1 Kapaibacterium sp. (SeqCode)
TTATCAGCTATTGAAAATCCATCAGCGTAATCAGCTAAATCAGTGTAATCCGGGTTTTAGCTACGCGGCATTAAATTAATATGCACGCAGCCGGGCTCTCGCGCAATGCTTGCCACGGCGAGTGGTGCCCGCGATGCAAAGCTCGAATGTGCAAATCCGAGTATAAGAGAACGGAGATGGTCGAGCGAGCCGGAAATCAGATCGACCGCAAGCCCCTTGATATGATTCGATGCCGCAGCTTCGCCACCGGCGCTCGCCGGAGCGTTCACCGGTACATGTCGCGCGCGAAGATATTCCCAGGCTGCAAGCCACGTATTCGATCTACTGACCGTAGCATGACGTAATTGTGGAAATATCCGCGATGCGCCGATCGCGCGAATTTTTTGCTTGATGATCGAAAGCTGGTGATCGGGCGAACGAGCGCCAGAGGTCACAATCGCATATTCGCCCATCGACTTCAAATATTGTCCAAGCCTGGAAACGAAGCCGGCCTGATTCTTCGTAAGCTGCACGCCGGCGCGCTTCACGATCCCGGAACGGGCCGACTGCCTTTTATGACTTACGACAGCAATGCCATCGTGCTTCGAAAGCGGAATCCATGCTATCGGGACGACCACGGCATGGACCGGCAGCCTCATCTGGACCAGATGAACAGTCGGTACTTCCGAGCGCCATCCGCCCGAAATTGCGACTACCGAAAGACCCCAAAGAATGAAGACCAGACCAGATGCGACTGTCATCGTCCGGTGTTGTTTAATGAATCGAGCGAATGGAAAGAATCTTGTTTTTTTGTACGGGAGAACTATCATTGAGTAATGCAACGCAATAATTGCTTTCAAGTCCGTTAATTCGATGTCATAGGAATTACACTATTTTCGATGGATTGAGGTTGTAGGTATTCATGTCCAAAACACGATCGGTATTAGGTAAGGGGTTAAGCGCGCTGATTCCGGGTGCATCGGCCCACGAGGAAGCGCCATCTCACAATAAAGGTATTACACTCGATGTCGCGGATGCGCCGCTCGAGTCTCATCGTCATGCGATCTTCGAGCATCCCGAACCGAGGATGGATGCGATCGAAATCGCGAAGATCGCCCCAAACCCGTTGCAACCGCGTAAGGAATTTCCGAAAGGAAGTCTCGATGAACTCACGCAATCTATTCGCGAGCATGGCGTGATCCAGGCGGTGACCGTCCGCAAAGCTGGGCCCGGACGTTACGAGCTGATTAGCGGTGAGCGACGCATTCGCGCGGCTATCGAGGCAGGCCTGACCGAAATTCCTGTGTACGTAATCGAAGCCGAGGGCGACCGCAAAATGTTGGAGCTTGCGATCATCGAAAACGTCCAGCGATTGCAATTCAACCCGATCGAAGAAGCCGAAGCGTATCAGCGCCTCATCGAGGACTGCGGGCTGACGCAGGAGGAAGTCGCCGAAAAAATTGCAAAAGACCGCACCACCGTCGCCAATTTTATTCGTTTGCTTCGGCTGCCGGAGCCTATCAAGGACTCGCTCCGCGCCGGCGAGCTTGGACTTGGCCACGCCAAAGCTATACTGGGCGTGCCGGATAGCGTAAGACAAATTGCGATATGGGAAGAAGCCGTCCGCAATCACTACTCGGTTCGCAAGCTCGAAGAACTGGCTCGGAAAATACAGTCGCCAGGCGAACGCAAATCGAAGACCAATGGCCGCGCGAAAAATTCTGCTACGGATGATACTCCTGCCGAGACTTCGAACGATCTCACGGCAATCGAGAATACCTTCAAACAAATTCTCGGCACGCAGGTGAAAGTGCGTGTTAAGCCCGACCGATCGGGCGAAGTGGCGATCCAGTTTTATTCCTACGAAGATCTCGAACGGATTCAGGACGTGCTGGCGAGTGTTCCACATACATAAATAATACGATAGCCTATTTAATCACCATTTAATCACATGGAAAGTCTGCTTGAAATTGTACTCTCACCCAACGCGCCGCAGCCGATCGGCCCCTATTCGCAGGCCATTCGGACGCGCGATTTTCTGTTCTGCTCGGGACAGATCGCAATCGATCCCGCGACCGGCGAAATGCGCAACGCGACCATCGAGGACGAGACGAAACAGATCATAAAAAATCTGCGAGCCGTGCTGAGTGCTTCCGGCGCGACCTTCGCCAATGTTGCAAAGACCACGATCTACCTGACCAACATGGCGGACTTTGCCGAAGTCAATCGCATTTATGAAGTCGGGATCGGGACCTCGCGGCCCGCGCGCAGCACCGTGCAGGTCGCGGCATTACCCAAAGGCGCAAGAGTGGAGATTGAATGCATCGCCTGCCTCGCCTAATATTTTTTCTGGTGCTGATGTATGCGCTCGCGGCTCCATCGCCCGTTCGAGCGCAGTCCGTCGATACTGCTAACACAGCGAACGATACCACGTCATTTCACATGACGAAATCTCCGCTCAAGGCGGTCTTGCTCAGTGCGGTAATTCCCGGCGCGGGGCAAGTGTATCTCGATCAGACATGGAAAGTCCCGATCATTTGGGGAATCGCGGGAGGATTTCTTTATGGGGCGCTAAAACAAAATTCTAGGTATTATGGAGAAATTAACCTAATAGCTCAGGCCAAAAATGCAATTGACATCGCAGTGCATACAGAGAGGCGCGAATATTATCGGGACGACCGTGATCGATGGTGGATCTTTGCAAGTCTTACCTATATTGCGACACTTCTCGATTCATACATCTCCGCAAATCTTTTCGATTTTGATGTGAGCAACAGCAACCATACACTCACCGGAACACTTTCAAAACCGGTTGACCACAGTACCTATCTCAATGTGAGGGTCTGTCTATAAACGTAATTTCATTTTTATGCGCGCTTGTATAGCATGTTCACTCGTCATTTTGTTTTTGATGAATGATAACCTTCGAGCGCAAGCCGTCGATACCGCTAACACAGCGAACGATACCACGTCATTTCACATGACGAAATCTCCGCTCAAGGCGGTCTTGCTCAGTGCGGTAATTCCCGGAGCGGGGCAAGTGTATCTCGATCAGGCATGGAAAGTCCCCATCATCTGGGGAATCGCGGGAGGGCTTCTCTATGGCGCGCTAATCCAAAATTATCGTTATCATTATACTGCCGATTCTGTTAATAACCAGCTCGCGCGGGGCGATACAGCGCTCTCACTTATTTATTCGAACGTTCGTGAGTTCTATCGAGACGACCGCGACAAATGGTGGATCTACGTGGCGCTGACGTATATTGCAAATCTACTGGATGCTTATATCGCGGCAAATCTTTACGATTTCGATGTCAGCAATCCCTCCTCCTCTCCCATCGGTACATATTACGACCCCCTCGCACACCAATGGGGCGTTAATTTTCAGATTAAATTCTGAATTTTAAAATTTTATCTTTTTTTATGGCACAGACCATTCCCGGCGCTTCTATTCCTTTATAAATTTTGTATGAGCCTCTCCATCGCTCACAACATAAAGGCCTGGAGCAAGCGATGATACGTCCAGTGTCAGCGATCCATCGGCTGGTACTGTGCTCCGCAATACCTCTCGGCCAAGTAGATCGAGTACACGAATGGTGTGGTTTGCAATAGATGTAATATTTACCGACGATGTGGCGGGATTGGGATAAATGAAAAGGGTTTGATTTTGTGCCTTAGGAATGTTAACATCCAGAATAGCATGCCGGCCAATAATCAGAGAAGGGTTCAAATCGCCTTGGAGGTTCGTTCCGATGCCAAAAGCGCCGAGGATATCTCCCTCTGTATTATATCCGATCCCAAAAGTTCTGCTCACGCCGGGAAAGTTTGAATCCTGGAAGATCAAGGTATCGCTCCGCCACGTTTCACCAAAATCTGTGCTCCACAGTACTTTATTTGCATTTCTGTCTATTCCGGCAACAATTGTATCTCGAGTAATATCGGATAGAGCCATAACCGCAGCAAAGAAAGTAGTATCGTCATAAACGGAAGTCCAGTCTTTACCACCGTCCGTCGTATGCGCGATGCAGCCGTGCGCTATCCCGTGAGCGCCGTAGGCGAACATAGTATTCTCAGCCACGAAACCACAACGGGCATATACATACTGATGCGCACGACTGGTATCTGAAACGATCGGTCCGGTCGAATCGATGGTGGTCCAATTGTCATCCGTCGTATACACTATTCCGCTGCCATATACCATTATTCTATACTTGCCATTTCCATAATCGTGACATTGCCAGCCATACGCCCGCGTGAAAGGTGCGGGAGACCAATCGAGTCCTCCATCGGACGTGATGTATGTGCCCCGGAGGGTATCGGCTACGACGAGGATTCCATGTAATGAATCGGAAAAGCTTAGGTCTTCGATAATATGTTTCGAGGGACTTTGAAGCACTTGCCAGGTTACGCCGCCATCGGTAGATCTCACGAGAAGGTTGGAATCGCCGAAGGCCACAATATGCAGCGAGTCAATTTGCTCGATCTTAGTTATAAACGGCTTGTGGGACCAGTTCGGGGCCGGAAGTCCGTTGTGCTCGATGCGCCACGACATGCCTCCATCCGTGGAAAGGAAAAAGCCAAGATACCACCCGGCTGTAGTATCAATACTCCCATCGACAAATGCTGCAGCCACAGCATTATTTCCATTGCAGGACAAGGCCGTGTACTCATAATAATTATTCAGAGTGTCGTTCGCACTCTCCGTAACGTGGCATATAAACTGTGCCCGTATGGATGGCGCGATGGTCATCCATACGGT
>DASZLH010000024.1:0-8453 GCA_035552495.1 Kapaibacterium sp. (SeqCode)
TCCAGTATTTTCCCTGCTCGGATTCCGGCAGCTTGGCAATCCGATCATAAACGGGCGCAGAGTGAATCGCGCGCGAGCGCTCGTCCATCAGGCTGCCAGGTTGGAAGGCATTCGAGTATAGATGAAAGTAAACTTCGTCGAGAGTGTCCGGCGAGTTATTGGTATAGACGACCGAGAGCGAGCCATCGAGCGTATGAATGCTGTCGATCAGCGTGACGTGAATATCGTAGCTGACGTGCTGCTGCCAATAAGATTCGGAGGCAAATGTAAAAGATGGTATCGTCGTAACTACAATGAATACGATAGCGACAATTCCAACGAAATATGCCGCGTAGCGGCTACCCAATGTAGCCCCACGCGGGAGCGAGGGGTATAAAGCAATCTTGTTTCTTCCGCGCCGCATAGCGGCCGTCCAAAGCTGATACATCAATAATCGGTCGAAATCCATTGGAACATATACTCATTCTCATACGGAATTCCAAGCGAATCGAGAATGTGTTTCATTTCGGATTCAAAATTCCATTTGGCATGATGCGCTTTCTGATGTTCGACGTAATGCTTGACTTGTTCAACATGCGATTTTGAATACAAGAACGCCCCATATCCGCGTTGCCATTCGAAGCGTCCCGCGATCCATTTTGACTCGTTCACGTATCGCGACGAGTTGGACTTAATATCCCGTACAAGGTCGGAAATTGATTGATCCGGATGCAGCCCTATTAAAATATGAATATGATCCGCCAGACCGTTGATTGCAATAACGGTATGTTTCCGTTTCGTAATAATTCCATTGATGTAACGATAGAGATTGTCCTCGAATTCGGGGCGAATGAGAGACGCTCTTCCAGATACAGCAAAGACGAGCTGGACATAAATCTGGGTATAATTATTAGCCATGGCAAGAAATTAATTGGGTGAAAATTGACTGGCGGCCGCTCCGCGGCGTCCCAATCCTAATGTATTGCTACCCCACGCTTCCGCGTGGGGCTACATTGGAATGCCGCTATGCGGCACAATTCACGAAATGCGCATCACGGTTAATGCTTTTAATCCATCAACTTCCGAATCCGCTCGATACCCTTCTCGATATTTTCCATCGAGTTCGCATACGAGAAGCGTAAATATCCTTCGCCATATTTTCCGAATGTTGCTCCGGAGAGACACGCGACGCCCGCTTCGTTCAGGATGCGGTTCGCCAGTGTGCGCGAGTCCATACCGGTCTGTGTAATATTCGGAAATACATAGAACGCTCCGAGTGGCTTGTGACACTTAAAACCCGGAATCGAATTCATGCCATCGACAATGAGATCGCGGCGGCGGCGGAATTCCTCGACCACATTATCGACCCACTGCTGTGGCCCAGTCAGAGCTTCGATGCCCGCGATCTGAATGAAGCTGGCCGTGCAGCTCGCGACATTGGTCTGCAACTTTGCAACGACTTCTGCCAATCCAACCGGCATAATACCATAACCCAAACGCCAGCCGGTCATTGCGTACGTCTTCGAAAATCCATCGAGAATAATGGTACGGTCTGCCATGCCGGGCTGACTTGCGATCGTATAATTTTGGAAGCCATCATAGACGACACGCCCGTAAATTTCATCGGCGAGCACCCACAGGTCATGCTGCACAGCAAGCTTTGCAATTTCGCGAAGATCGTCCTGCGTTAAAATTCCACCGGTCGGGTTTTGCGGCGAGTTGAGAATAAGCATGCGCGTCTTCGGCGTAATGCGGTCGCGAAGGTCCGAGATGCTGAACTTGAATCCGCTTGCTTCGGTGATCGGGAGTGGAACGGCAACACCGCCAGCCAATTCGATCGCACTTTCGTAAATCGGGAATCCGGGATTAGGATAGATCGCTTCGTCCCCTGGATTGATGATCGCCATGATCGCGTAATACATGATCGGCTTCGCGCCGGGCGTCACGACGACTTGCTCAGGACTGAATTCGAGACCTCGGCGCGCGCCTTCGACTTCGGCAATCGTTTTGCGAAACTCCGGCAGACCGGGCGCCGGGCCGTAATGCGTATAACCAGCATCGAGCGCCTTCTTCGCGGCCTCGATAATATTTGGCGCGGTATCGAAATCGGGTTCACCGATCTCGAGATGTACGATGTCTTTTCCCTGTGCTTCGAGCGCGCGAGCGCGCGCCAATACTACAAATGAAGTTTCAGTCCCGAGCCGGTTGATACGATCTGCAATCTGCATGGATTAAATTCTGGAATGCGTTGCCAAACAATGTACAAGTAATGGAAGGCTGTATAACGCAACCGTGTAATCTTTCGTCACAGTCGCTTCTGCAACCTCAGTGTAGGACTTCGAGTCGCCCGGACAAATTCTCTTCTCCGGCCACCACCCGATAGGAATACGATCCGGAAGGCAGTGAAGAGAGATCGAGCGTGGCTCGGTGGTTTCCTGCCGATTGAATATTCTCGTTCTGAAACAGCACAATGCTTCCCCTCGCATCGAACACTGTTATCGTTACCAGACGATTATTTGGAAGCGCGTAGTGAACCGCAATGGTTGTCGAAGCCGGATTTGGATTCGGCGCGCTGATCGAGAATCCACTGGAAGACATGGAAGTCACGGATGCTTTTGTATCGCTCACTTGCGCGACCATCATTGGATTGCAATACCATCGTCCAGAGGATTCATCGGGGAATAGAAGTCCCGCCATATAATATTGGCTTCCGACGCCAATCGCACGCCCGCGGTCCCGGTTTTCATCGCGTGGAACAAGATTCGGAAAGAGCAAGCTATCGGTCTGGATCCACAAGCGCGTATCGGTTTCGATACTATCCGTAGTAATGAGTCCGACAAAAAAATCAGAATCGACAGCAACGTGCGGAAGCGCAACGCTTAGCCAAATCCCGTTATTTAGCGCCGTAGTCCTGGGGTCGTATACAACTCTTGCCCTTACATCCTGCAAATTTGCATAGATACCATTTGCTGTATGCTGCGAACCGGTCACTAATACTTCCAAAGAATTACCAGCGACGGAATCGAACGCAGTCAGAGCCATGCGAATCGAGACGGAATCGAGGTAGGTCACAGGATATGGCGAGCTAAACCGCTCTGCATACCCGAGAATCCGAACGATGGTATCATTGCCAGTTTGGTCCGATACATAAATATGCGACGTCGGAAACCGGCGATAAATATGGCGGCCAGTTGTAATGTAATAGGAGAGATCGTTTTGGGTGAGCGGCCTTGCAATCGAATTACTTGTGTCTATTTCAGACGAGACTAATCTCTGCCCGAACGCTGGACGTATCGCAAAAAATAGTGCAACAGAGAAAAATATTCCGAATAAAAATCTCTTATTTAAAAACATGATTACCTGGTCCATCGAAGATCGGTGGCAGGCGTGGCATAAACTCCGCTAGCATAAACATTGGAGACGAAGGGAATATGGAATCCATTGAGGCCAATGCCAAGCGTATCCGCGACGGAGGCCGTATCGCTGAAGTTATAATTGTGATCTTTATAGATAAACTCGATGGTGCCGGTAGTCTCATACAGTTTAACTTGCATCGGAATTCTTAGTCCTCCCCCGCCGGTCTGCCCACCGGGCCCACCGCCCGTACCCCGAAAATGGAGCCAGTGATATTCCACAGTCAATACTCGATTGGGCGCGACGCCATCCACTTCATAAAAATCGGTATCGGCATAACTTGGATCGGTGAGCAATCTGCCTGCAACCAGATTGCCACTAAAAATGCACAGCATTCCGGGATATGCAGGATTAGCCAGCGCAGAGCCATTCGGATCGAGCACGCCGGGAGAAAGAGAAATGGCGCCATTTACACCAATGGTGATATTCGTGCCCGCTCGGACAATGCTATCGTCATACGGAAAATCGAACGGAAGCGCGAGCGATGTATAACCGGTGTCTGGATCGTTGTAGAGGAAGTATGATCCCGTGGCGGCAATATCCTTCCACTCGGCAGTAAAATGAGTAAGCGTGTAGCCTGCGACCCCTGTGTGTGTGGTATTATTCGTTGTAGTGTCGGTCGAGCAGCCATAAAATCCGCTACTTACTATAACACAAATAAGGAATGACGAGATAATGCCACGACGACGCAACCAATTCAGGACCATAATAAGAAACGATTTTAAGGATTGTTCTTACTGCTTGGATTTTCGTACTTTCTTATAATTTACAGGACGCTTTTCGTTGAATGCGCTGATGCCTTCGCTCACTTCCGGCGATAGATTGTGGATCGAAAGCCAATCCCGCGCATGGCCAATCGTCATGTGCCACGAAAAATCTTTCCAGAAGTTGAGGTTCTGTTTGGTGTAACGAAGGCACTCCGGCAGCTTATTGTAAAGCTTCTCGCAGAGTCGCGCAACAGCGCGATCGAGATCGTCTTTGGGGACAACTTCATTGACAAGCCCCCACGCCAGAGCTTTCTCGGCAGGAATATCCTCGCAAAGGAATAGAATTTCGCGCGCGCGACGGTCTCCGACCATAATCGGCAGCCATTGTGTGGCACCAGCCGCAGCAACGCTGCCACGTGCCGCGCCTACCTGGCGGATGATGACATGATCGGCCGCGATCGCAAGATCGCATGAGAGATTCACTTCATTGCCGCCGCCAACGACCATGCCGTTCAGCCGCGCGATCGTCGGCTTGCCGAGATTGCGAAGCCGCTCGTGCATCTCGATAAAGATACGCATCCATTTGTAATAATCTTCCGGATTGTTCAGGAAAAATTCTTCCTGCTCGGCAAGATCGGCGCCGGTTGAAAAGGCGCGCTCTCCGGCGCCTGTAATCACGAGCACGGCGATGTCATCGTCCCAGCCGGCATCTTCGATCGCAATCATCATTTCGCGGAGCGTCGTGAGATTGAGGCAGTTCAATACTTCGGGCCGATTGATGGTGAGCGTGGCCACGTAATCATTTTTCTCATACAAAATATGAGAGAAATCGAACGACCGTTTTTCCTGATATGGGCTGAGTTCCTGAGAAGACCGTTTAGCCATAATAAATAGGGTTTATAGTGCAGCGTTTTCCATTCGTCCCGTAATCATTGAAACGATCGGGCCTGCAAACGACATTAAATCTTTAGCCGCAGCACGGCCGCCGGGAGATTTCATTGCGATGTTCAGCGCTTCTTCGCTATCGAAATACATGGTGCAGACGAGCGCCGGCTGCGCGGAAAGTGTTCCATTCGCAGGCGTCAGCATTTTATCCACCCATGTTACTTCTATTTTTCGAATTCCCTCCATTTGTTTAACGAGAGGCGTGTGAACTTCGTTATAGTGTTTGATAAATTCATCTTTGTTTTCGGGCGCGCCGTAAATGGCAGTTAGTGTATGCATGAACCTGGATTACGTTGATTAAACTGATTTCGCTGATGGACTGTCAATGCTGAATTAGATAAAAGAATAACAAAATTACGGAAAGAATCTGCTGCAGCGATAATTTATCTATATTCGAAAATTTGAATTACATCTCATCTCTTCGTGTATCTTCTATATTTGCAGGAAATGATAAAACGATATTCTATTCTCATCGTTGCCGTCGCGGCGTTTATCGCGTCGGGCTGCGGATTGTTTACGACGGCCACAAAACCGACGCTCCCCAGTACACCCTATCCACCGTTATCGAACGCGCTGGACGAAGAATATCTGCATTCGCCCGCGGGCGATATGGCTGCCCGCTATCCGGCCGGCTGGCTGCACGTCGATATCGCTACCATACCGATGCAAAATGTGCTGGAAGTTTACACCGATCCCGAACGCGCGCGCGCGCTCGTGCTGACGGAAATCCCCGGCACGGCAGAATTCCGCCGGAGCGTCGAGCGCGATGGAATGACGGCGCTTGCCGATGCATCGTTTGCAATGAAATCGGCAAAGATGCCAGGCAAACTAACGATTACGCGCGCACCCGAAATTTATACGGTGAGTAGCAAGCTCTTCGCGAGCTACCAATATGCAGAGACGGGCTCGGATACTCTGCGCCGAAAAGAAAATCGAATCGTCGTATTTACAACCGGCGCAAAATTCTACGAACTGGGATTGATCGAGCTTGGAACGCCTTCGGACCCCGCGCAGCACATTCAGAACTTCCGGTTGTTGGAGTCTGTTATCGGCTCGCTCGAAGGCGCGGCCGAAGTGCGTAATGCCGCGGACACTACGTCATTTTAGGCAAATATGAAAGATAAAAGATGAAAGATGATGGTTTTCGAATGAACTGTCATCTTCGGTAAAAGTAATTCATCTTTCATATTTCACCTTTCATATTTCATATTTCCCCCCTGCTGGGGCGTCGCCAAGTGGTAAGGCACCGCCCTTTGGAGGCGGCATTCGGAGGTTCGAATCCTCCCGCCCCAGCAGGGGGAAAAGATGAAATATGAAAGATAAAAGATGATGATTAAATTAGATTTTCTTCCCCGTATGATAACGAATTGCGAGATCGAATGAAGAAATTCGCACTTCGGGTCATTAATCTGACTTCATCAATACCGAAAACGCGTGAGGGAGATATTCTTGCCAAGCAAGTGCTTCGTAGCGGCACATCGCCGGGCGCTCAATTTCGCGAAGCGTTTCGAGCAAAATCAAACGCCGATTATATGAGCAAATTGGAAGGAGCAAATCAAGAACTCGATGAAACGCAGTATTGGCTTGAGTTACTTGGTGAATCAGAAATGCTGCCTAAAAAGCGATTAGATTTATTACATCGGGAAGCTGGCGAATTAATTGCGATTGTGACCAGTATTATTCGGAAAGTAAAAGCAAAGTAAATCATCTTTTATCTTTCATCTTTTATCTTTGCTTTATGTCTCATCCAAAAATCGTTTCCGGGCGCAGCAATCTGAAGTTTGCGGAGGGGGTGTCGCTTGCACTCGGGCTTCCGCTTTCGAGCGTGCGAATCAAGAATTTTGCAGACGGGGAAATCTGGGTAAAATACGATGAAAATATTCGAGGAGAAGACCTCTTCATTATTCAATCGACGATGCCGCCTGGCGATAATCTCCTCGAATTGCTTATGCTCATCGACGCGGCAAAGCGCGCCAGCGCAAAACGAGTCACCGCCGTTATCCCCTATTTTGGATATGCACGGCAAGACCGCAAGGACCAGCCGCGCGTCGCGATTACCAGCAAACTCATCGCTAACCTGATCGCCAAGGCCGGAGCCGACCGCGTTATTTCCATGGACCTTCACGCGCCGCAGCTCCAGGGATTTTTTGATATTCCGGTCGATCACCTTTACGCTTCGAATACGTTCGTAAAATATTTCAAGGAAGAGAAAATCAAGAATATGGTCGTCGCATCGCCCGATGTAGGCGGCACGAAGATGGCACGGTCCTACGCGAAACGGTTCGATAGCGATCTTATCGTTATCGATAAACGCCGGCCTGCGCCGAACGTAGCGGAGGTAATGAATATCATCGGCGACCCCTCCGGAAAAAATGTAATTCTCATCGACGACCTTATCGATACCGCCGGTACCTTCACGAACGCCGCATTCGCGCTAAAAAAAGCTGGAGCCAAAGCCATCTACGGCGCTTGCACACACCCGTTGCTCAGCGGAGACGCGGTCAAGCGGATCGAAGATTCGCCGCTCGAATGCGTGATCGTCGCCGATACGATTCCGCTACGGCATAAGTCGGTGAAGATCCGGGTGAAGTCGGTCGCCAAAGTATTTGCCGAAGCCATTCGCCGCACGCACGAGGATAAGTCAATCTCCTCGCTCTTCGATGTGGAGAAGGGATAGTGAGGAACCACGCACCTCTTTGGGGTGTCTCTTCAAAGGAGAAAATTATGCCTAAAACCGCAACTATTACGGTCGAAATAGAACCGGAATTAAAAGAACGCGCAGCCTCTGTTCTAAAGAAGATGGGCCTTACTGTTGCCGATGCGGTTGCCTTATTCTTGCGCCAGGTCGAACGCCAGCAAGAACTTCCTTTCGATACTGATATTCCGAACCGAATGACCCGCCGGGTAATGGGCGATACCGATCGAGGAAAAAACCTTATCCGGTTCGATAATGCGGATGAGTTGTTTAAATACCTTCGGGAATAGTCGATATTCGTGCGAAAGTTCTCATTATCCTCTCGCTTTAGGCAGGAATACAAATTAATGGCAAAGCGTGGGAAGGACATGCAAAAATTGGAGGCGGTCATGTCCCAATTGATTAATGAGTTTCCTCTGGATTTGCGAAACAGGGGTCATAAGCTACAAGGAAAGTTCACCGATCGCCGCGAGTGTCATATCGAATCCGATTGGCTGCTTATTTACAAGCTCGATGCAAACGAAATCACCTTTGAGCGTACCGGCTCACACACTGATCTCTTCGAGTAAGCGTCCTGATCCTATTCGCCGGATGCACGAGGATAAGTCGATCTCGTCGCTCTTCGATGTGGAGAAGGGATAAAGGAGGAACTCCATACTACTGCACTATGTCTCTCTTTAGAGAAACAGTATGCCTAAAACAGCAATTATTAC
>DASZLH010000025.1:0-12327 GCA_035552495.1 Kapaibacterium sp. (SeqCode)
CTGCACGATGTGTTTCGCGTCCCGTCGCTATTAAGACAAGTTTGGCAGATTGTCTTACAGTAATTACTTGGACTTCCGCAATGAACATAGTAAGGATTGCCACTACCATCCAATAGTTCTTTCCAGCACTCCATTGTATAAAGTGCAATATATTGGAACGTACCGCTAGTGCATGGAGGTACTGTTCCTATTGCGCCATCACCGCCCTCATATTCAATAGTATGAAGCAAAAGAAGCATTTCCTGATCTGGTGCAAGGGGCCCTCCACAACCCGTACCAGGGATTGGCGTTATCGACTCGATAACCTCATCATAGATTGTGCCGAAATATGGATCATCGCGCTGTCGCAAACAATATGTATAGGTCATTTTGCATGTAGACCCTATGAGCATTACGGTTTTCGTGTAAGGTCCTGTCCAGCTATAACCATCATTGTCCGGCCAATTATTCGCGGGGCATTGTGCCTGACTGACCTTCGGCAAGGATGCGAACACGGAAACGATAAGGAACATAGATAACCCAATTGCGCGAAAGAGCGCGCTATGAAGTAATGCGAGTTTCGAGCGAGTGGCGGCTAATGACTTTTGCCCCCCCGTTTTTCTTTCAGCAATTTACGCATAAATCAATTAAAATGCGTCGAGAGTTATCGCTTGGGACTTCACTCCCGACTGATTCGAGCTAACCGCGGACGACGGAATTGCCGCTCGTGGCAAACTCTGGATACTAATATACAACATTTTTTGGAGTGGCTGAAAAATCGAATCGAAAACTACCTCTTTCAAGGGATGATCTTCATACTTGGAAAATACCGGAACTTTCAGAGTGCCCGGAGGCTTATTGAGCCGCCGAAAAAGGCGGGGAACGGTCAGGCTGGAAATGCATCGTAGATGATCGACCGGCCTCTGCGAAAGCGCCGGGACCTATGCAATGCGAACATGCATTGCCTTTATTATTAGAATTTGACAGAAAGTAAGATCAGCCGTGGCTAAAAAAGAAGAAGGCGTCTTTCGGACGCGATCAGCAAAGCAAGAGGAAGTCGATCACAAGTGGCATTTAGTCGATGCGAGCGGGCAGACTGTTGGCCGGCTTGCAACGCGCGTCGCGACGCTCCTGCGTGGCAAGCATAAAGCGAGCTTCACACCGCATGTCGATACCGGCGATTTTGTCGTCGTCGTCAATGCAGCGCAGGTCAAAATGACGGGCAAGCGCATGACGCAAAAAGAATATTACCATAATACGCTCTATCCGGGCGGCGCGCGCCACGAGAAGTTCAGCGAACTGATGGCCAAACATCCGGAGCGCATTATTTCCGAAGCAGTCAAAGGAATGCTGCCGAAGAATTCGCTCGGTAAGAAGACGTTCAAGAAACTGAAAGTCTATGCGGGCGCGGAGCATGAACATGCCGCGCAGAATCCGGTCACGTTTCAACTGTGATCCATACGCACCGGAGCTCGAACAACAATTAGAATTTAGGCAGAAGTATTTTACATGGCAAAGAAAGCAGAAATTTACGTCGGACGTCGCAAGGAATCGACCGCCAGAGTTTATTTAACTCCAATCGGCGCAGGTCAGGAAGCAACGATCACGATCAATGGGCGGACCTTCGAGAATTTTTTCGCGAACCCGCTGCACCGCGATGACGTAGTGCGCCCGATGAAGGTTACGAATACCTTCGGCAGCTTTGCCGTGACGGCGAATGTTGCCGGCGGCGGAACGACGGGCCAATCGGGCGCTGTGCGCCTGGGTATTGCTCGTGCGCTCTCGGAAATGAACGAGGAATACCGTCCGCTGCTCCGTAAAGACGATCTGTTGACACGCGATCCCCGGATGGTCGAGCGGAAGAAATCCGGTCAGCCAAAAGCACGCAAGCGCTTCCAGTTCTCGAAACGATAATAGATTTCAAATAACTTTTAATACTTAGGACTAAGGACTTAGCACTTAGGACTTTAACATGAGAAAACATCACGCAGAATTACGGCCCCGCGTACCCGATCCGAAGTTCGGAGATACGCTTGTCTCACAGTTTATCAATTCCCTGATGCTCGAGGGCCAAAAGTCCACCGCCCAGCGAATCATGTACGATGCGTTCGATCTGATTCAGGAGCGGACGGGTCAGACCGGCCTGGAGGTCTTCCGCAAAGCGATGAACAATGCCTCGCCGCTTATCGAAGTGCGCTCGCGCCGCGTTGGCGGAGCAACGTATCAGGTGCCGACGGAAGTGCGCCCGGAGCGTAAGACGGCACTCGCTATTCGGTGGCTCATTACCTACAGCCGCGCTCGCGGTGAAAAGTCGATGGCCCAGCGGCTTGCCGGCGAACTCATCGCCGCCTCGAACAATGAAGGCACGACCGTGAAAAAGCGTGATGACACGCACCGTATGGCCGAAGCGAATAAAGCATTCGCGCACTTTAGGTTCTAAAAAATTATCTTGATCTGAGAATTAACCCGGTCTCTGAGAGACCGGGTTTTTTAATTACCGATCCGGCAGTGCGTCGATATTCACATTATATTCACTCGGCGGCGTATTGCAGGCTTCGGGGCCATTATCGATCGCGCCATATAATACTCTCACATCTGGCCGCAGGCTTCGGATCTTGGTAGAATCCGGACTCGGCACGAACATCCCATAATAGGCCTCGGGCATGAGTGGAATCGTATCTGCCACTGCAAGTATTGGATAAAAATATTTCGCATTCATTGTAATCGAGTTGGGCGGGGCCACCGGCGTTTCGAAGAGTACGGTATCTCCTGCCGGAACATGCTTGGTAATATCGAACCCCGCGCCGTTCAACCGGATCTGCAGCGTAAAATCGTCATCGTCCGGTCCCGTATTGGCAATTCCGAACGTATAAATAGGATGATACCCCGAGTCGGAGCCTATCCCGTTGGCGAGCTGTGTGCTATAAATATCGAGATCGTAGGCATACGATTCCTGAAACAGCGAGTCGACCACGACCGGCTGGGAGTTCTTGTGGCCCGGTTGGCAGCAGGAAGAAAGAGCTGCGGCCCATAGTCCGAGAGCCAATAGAATGAAAGAAAAGCGCATAATCATGAGATAATCGTATCTGAATGTCTTACTTCTTAACCCCCGAGCCGCTCAAAAAATGCAAAGCTTTCATTTTGCCATGCAAGAGTAGTGCTAAACCAATTGGAGCTTCCTCTGCATTACTGCACTGCTAAGTTCTTTCGCCGGATATACGTAGCCCAGAATTCCTTGATCCACTTGATGCTCCTCATTTGCGGCGCCTCACTTGCGACGCGCCATGTGAGATAAATGCCAATGAGCAATAGAATCAAATTTCCGCCCCACATACCCCAAAATGGAGTAATTACCGCGCGGTCCGCAAGTTTTTCGCCACCGATGAGGAATATCCAATACAGCACGAAAAACCCGATCGAAAGGCCCGCGCCGGCCCCGACTCCGCTCCGTTTTGCAAGCGCGCCAAGCGGCACACCGATGATCGCAAAGATAATGCACGAAGCCGGGATCGCATATTTTTTATGTACCTCGACCGTATAACTGTCGATGTCCGACTGCGTTTGCTCGATCATCCCCACATCATTTTGAAGCGACATGAGGTGCGGAGAAAATTCCGTGCGCATCGCGGATTGAATGCTGATCGGTGCTGGTGGCACCGGCGGCTGAGCTGGTTTAGGAGGGGTGTGAGCCGGAACGAGTCCCTTTATTGGCGTAGTAGGTTTTCCCGGAAATTCATTCAATAAGCGTCCCGGCCTGGTGGGCGATGGAGCGGCCTCGTGTAAAGCAGTGTGCGTGATGGTCGCTGGATTTGGCGGTAAGGGTGGAGCGACCGGCGAAGTCAACTCCATTGCGAAGGACTTCAAATGCTCGTTCATTCCCGCGATTTGCTTTGCTTTCAACGCGTCGCGCGTGTGAACATATTTCAGGAGATCCTCGACGGAAAGCTCGCGGCCGCTCCGTTCCGATTCGCCCTGATGCATGAAATCGTAACCACTCGTCGGGACCTGTACAACGTACTCTCCAAAATGTCCGCGCCGATAATCACTCGGCTGCTGAAGATTTTCCTGATGCACTTCCCCATCGCGCATGGTCAAGATGATATTTCGAAAGTCGGAAGTAAACGCGAGATGGGCAAACTTCGCAGTAAAAACCTGCGATTGCGATGACTGCGTATGATCGTAGATCGTCACATCTTCGAGATCGTTCGTTGCCGGGTTCGTTCGCCGGGCCAGAATCGAATAGCCCGGAATTTCATCGTCGGTTGTAAACTTGCCCGGTTCGACGATGAGCGATGGCTTCTTTCGCTGAATGTCGAACATCAGGTCCTTAGCCCGGTGGTTCGCGTCGGGCAAAATAATATTATTGAACTGCAGATCGAAGACGGCTACGAGAGTGCTCAGCACAATCAATGGAAACATCATCCGTCCGAGACTTACGCCGGCAGCTTTCATCGCTGTCATTTCGTTCGAGGATGCAAGCGACCCAAAGGCCATCACGCCCGCGACGAGCACCGCCATTGGCACGGCCAGCACGACCATCCAGGCAAGATTAAATATGATAAGCTGGACGATCGTCCAAAGGTCGAGACCTTTCCCGACAATGCGATCGATAAACCGCATTAGAAATTGCAACAGGAACACGAGCATGATGACCGAGAGCGCCATGATAAATGGCGTCGTCGCTTCGCGGGTGATGTAGTCCCAGATGCCCATCGAGAGCTTCCACCAGGGCCGCGTTAAAATGCCGACGTGAGATCGATCTTTTTTTTCCGCTAAGTCTTTTTCCGGTTGTGAGTCCATGTATATCCCGTTTTCCTGAACACCACATCCGGCGAACTTGTCACATGGCCAGGAATTAATCGAGTCTTAGCCGCCCAATGGAAGCTTCGAAGGAGTAACGGGTTTTGGTGGAGTATTAGAATGGACCCACTCGAATGCTTTCGAAAAGAGGGAGACAAGGTGCGTGGGGACTTCATGGCCAATTCCACTCACCGATTCGAATTGAAATGGCAGGCCAGCATGCGTGCAGTCGATGCGTGCCCGGTCGAGCGAAGCGCGAAATGCCGGGCTATCGAACTCGCCACTGATCGCATAAATTTTCAATCCATTTTCCGCGCCGCTGGCTATCACTTCTTTCGGCAATGGCCCGTTCAAAAATCCTGCGATCGAAATAACGCCGCGGACTCGGTCCGAGTGGACCAGTCCGTATTCGATCGCTGTCATAGCGCCCTGCGAAAAGCCAGTGAGAAATACTTCCGGGTCGTATCCGCATTGAGCGGCGAAGCGGTCAATTAACGAGCTGATATAGACATCGTCCGTCGCATAGTTTGCATCCCAGCTATTCATATGCGGTCCGAATCGTACCGGCCCAGCTGGAATAAGAACGTATGCGTCCAGCGAATCGGCAACGCGGAGCCAATGCGAAGCAAATTCTTTATAGGAGGCATTCCCGCCATGCAATGCAATAATAAGCGGACGGTGAGCGTGGATAGCTGCACCCCCCAACATCGGAACACTGTCTAAAGAAGTCTTGAGTGAATCGAGCCGATATAATCGATGAAACATCGAAGCATGATGGCGTACCGTATCCGGCTGTTCCTGCGAAGATGTCCGCGTTGGGATCACGACATACGCATCCTGTTCCTTCCATTGAGACATACTTTCATCGCGCACTTTCCGGTAATGCTCGACGAGTGAATCGGTCCATTCGCGACCGGCAAGATGCACAATGGAAGCATCGAGTTGAACGAGATCGAAATTCCAGAGTTGAGCGTCGAAGGCCGCAACAATTGCCGGACGAACGGCCGCCGTATCGTAAAGGCGAGCCGACATTCGAGCAATACCATATTCGGCCATAGCCTCATACCAAAATGGATGTAATTTTCCGGACCGGGCATGCAGTTTCGAACAGGATATGAGCATGGTATCATAAATGCTCCGCGCGCTGTTGAAATCGCCTCGCATATCCGCAAGCCCTGCATTATGCCAGAGCTTGGAAAGATGATGCATTCCCCGAAGCGGTGCAGAAGAAGCTGGTTGTTGCCCCCGAGCAGGACGTACCGGCAGCAATAACAACAGGCCAATCAGTCCACCTACGAACAATTGGAGGAGCGTAACGAAAACATTACGATGATCGAGACGACCGGGATGGAAAACCATTTTTGACAGACGACGAACGATACAGAGACCGACGGTATTCAGCAGCAAGAACGCGGATCGATGCGTCCTGTTACAATTAATTGTCGGTAGAAATAAAAAGGACACGCAATAACGTGTCCTTTTTACAATAGCGGTAAAAATTATTTACGAGCCACCCATTAGAATACTCGCGTGCCGATAATATTATGAACGAACATCCCGGCCGCAATGCCCATAGCCACCTCGCTGATAATCCACATGATCACACCGATGCACACGACGCTTGCAAGCACATAGATCACTTTTTTATCCGCTGGGACGCTCATGGCTTCATCGACATGCTGCCAAAAGAGAATGATCGCGTATATACCGCCCGCGATGGCGCCGAGCCATCCGATCACTGGCAGAATACCGAGCATCGAGCCGATCCATGCGGGCGTCATTGCAAAGACGTAGAGCTTCAGTGCGTTCAGCGAGTTGTTCTGCCCGCCAAACGACGGCGCGATGGCAGCCAGTACCGGCGGGATAATATAGAGCGTTGCGATGGCAAGCACTAATTGGATACCTTCATAGACCGCGAAATAGCCGGCCCCATATCCGTAAGCACCCATAAAATGGAGGGCCGAGGATATAAAAGCGCTTCCAATGAACATCGCAATGTGCGCGAGGACCGTCAGGATTATTCCGTAATTGATATAACTCTGACGTTCTTCGGTTTCGCCCAATACTTTGGCCCACTCCGATTGCTGCTGAAGAAGGATGGATTTTGCTTGTGAAATCTGCATAGGTTAATCAGTTTAGTTAATAAGTACAACTAAAAAACTCTGTTCGAAAACTTTGCAAATAACTGGGAAACTCACTTTCACCGACACGGGTGACTGCGTATAAGCAGCCACGAAAATACACTTTTTTTCTTTAAAATCCTAATTAATTCTGCTTGCGCTCAAGCACACGCTCTAAATCGACAAAATACGCAGCAATTATTGGACTAATAGATGACTGATTTCAAAATATTTTGAATATCGGACAAGCAATTTTTTACGAGAAATTCGGATCAACTACTATCCCAAAAATTTATTCTGTTCTTTCTGCAATTCCTTGATGAGATATCGGAGACGGGGATTGAGTGAGCCCTGAGCGAGAGGAAAGTAATGCTCCGTCGTCTCCATAATATATTTGATGGGATTTCTCTTTACATTGAATTGCAGGCAGCGATACGTATCGAGCCTATCGGCGAGCTTGAGCATCCGGGCATCTTCGCTCGCTTGCATCAACTTTTCGATATATTCTTTTTCGACCCACTCCTTCATAGGGCCTTCGGCCTTAATGTCCTTCGTAAGTTTTTGAACGAGATAACTGGTGTAGGAGCCAAAATTGAGTTCGATTATTTCCGGTGTCAGCACGTGAGAATCTTCGAGCGTATCATGCAGGAGCGCCGCACACACAATGGCCGGTTCGTACCGATTTAACTCCACGACGCAGATCTTTGCGACACGGCTCGGATGCCAGAAGTAGGGCGTTCCATCTGGCCGCTTCTGGTATTCGTGTACGCTCTCGGCCATTTCGTATGCATCCAGCACCTGGTTGACTTCAAGCGCGGATAGTCCGCGATCGCGAAGGAGCGATTCCAGCTCTTCGCGCGTGAGAAACGTCTCGTTGTATTTGGGGATCGGTAAATCCAACTTACAGCTTACACATTAAATCGAAAGTGCATGATGTCGCCGTCATCAACAACATATTCGCGTCCTTCGCTTCGCAGAAGTCCGGCTTCTTTTACAGCCGCTTCCGATTTCAACCTTAAAAAATCGGAGAATTTCATGACTTCTGCACGGATAAATCCTTTTTCAAAATCGGTATGGATCACGGCGGCGGCCTCGGGGGCTTTTGCACCCTTGCGAACGGTCCGGGCGCGCACTTCTTTCGGACCGGCAGTGAAATAAGTCTGGAGTCCGAGCAAATCGTAGGCCTCGCGGACGAGCGCGTTCAGTCCCGGTTCTTTCAGCCCGAGATCGTGAAGGAAGTGCGCGCGGTCTTCTTCCGGCAGTTCGATGAGTTCCATTTCGATCTTCGCGCAGATAGTGACGACGCGCGTGTTTTCCTGCTTGGCAATTTCACGAATGGTCTCGATATACGCATTTCCTTCGATCACGCCGGCTTCGTCGGTATTCGCGACGTAGAGGACGGGCTTTGCGGTGAGGAGATGCATCTCGCGCAACCACAGTTTCTCATCGTCGTTCGAAAGCGAAAGATAACGCGCTAACCGGCCCTTCGCCATGTGATCGCGCAATCGTGTATAAAAATCTGTTTCGGCACGTGCTTTAGCATCGCCGGTCTTGCCTTTGCGCTGCGCGGCATCCATTTTTTTATCGAGCGTCTCTAAATCTTTCAGGATTAGCTCGGTCTCGATCACTTCGATATCGCGCTTCGGATCGATCGAGCCATCGACATGAATGATATTCGGGTCGTCGAACGCTCGCACGACATGCGCGATCGCATCGACATCGCGTATGTGCGCCAGAAATTGATTGCCGAGCCCCTCCCCTTCGGCCGCCCCTTTAACTAAGCCCGCAATATCGACAAACTCGATCGTCGCCGGGACTTCACGATCCGGGTGGACCAGAATAGCGAGCTCTTTCATGCGGGTATCCGGCACGGGAACAATGCCGGTATTCGGCTCGATCGTGCAAAAAGGATAATTCTCTGCCGCCGCCGATGAACTCGCTGTGATCGCATTGAACAACGTCGATTTCCCGACATTCGGAAGTCCTACAATACCGCAGCGAATACCCATTCCGGCAATTATGAATTATGAATGATGAATTATAAAATGTATGGGAAGCCCGTAGCAATGGAAGCGATGCTTTTGTTCCATTGTCCTTCACTCGATTTAACCTTTCAAACTGGCACCAGCTCCAATATAAGGTTCTATCCCTTCAAAAATAGATATTGTAACCTACTCCAAAAATTACTTGACTTCTGGTTTTTTATTTTGTATATTGTAGGTTATTCAGTTAATCTCTTCAATGTCTCTTAGCTTGGACCCATTGCAAGAGCTTGTGTTAATAGTTTGTTTTAATTAAAGTTATGAAATCTCATAAATCTTTTGGGCATAGTTGTTGCTGGGGGGGGGTAATTAGCCTTCTCGGATTGCTATCTTTGGTTGCGACATCGCGTGCGCAGGGGCCTTGTCCAGACGCGAGTTGGCCTGATGTGGGTCCAATTTGGGATGGGCCTCACTCTATATATATTCTGATCCCGGGTACGAACTGTCACGAAACGATATATTACTGCGACCGCAACAACACAACCGCGGGAGAGTGGGAGCAATACATCGAAGCAGTGGTCCCAAATCCATTAGACACTTGCAAGGACCCGCAAACGCTAATATTAGGTGCCTTTAACTACTTCACATTAGTTCTCGGAGCAGCTCCGGAAGATACCTGGGTCCCACCTTGCGGAGCAGGAACACAAAAAGTTCAGACCTGGCTGGAGCACTGCTGGAGTGTGGCATACGATGTTCCAGCACCAGGTGAAAATACGTTTTCAGTCTGTCCTGGCGACATCGCCTGTGTGGCGACTTATCATGTCTGCTATGATGCTAACCTTAAGAAAGATGTAATCACAGGCTGGAGCAAGGCAGCTGGTACTCTCGTTCATGGCTGTGATCCGGATCCAGGGTGGCCCTGGCCAGCTAACCATTGCTATGACGTTGATAATACCTTATGTGGGCCTCGGTGATGATCAACTATATAAAAAAATATCAATTCCTTCTTGCAGAAATCATTACATTTTTCGTGTGGGCGGCCGTTGTGCCGCCCGCGCAGGGGCAAGTTGTGTGTACGATTACAAAAGATAAAGGTAGCGGGTTTGTCAGCTATATACGACTCCGATGCAATGGTAACGATTGCATCGTTGCGGCAATCGCGGATATCACTGGAGCTGCTAACTATTGTGTTTTTTTGCGCTCTGTTGATGGCGGCCATATCTGGACGCTACAGGACCCAGGCATTAAGGATACACTTGCTGGAATTTCCGGCATTGATTTAATCGATTCATTGCACATCATCGCATCTGTTATGGGTGGTGGTGTAGCCAATATTCCTTTCTATAGTTTTATCGTTCAAACGACAGATGGAGGAATAACGTGGCTACGCGATAGCATACCGACAGGGTATCAGATCAATGACATGAGCTTTTCCAGCCCAAAGGATGGAATCATCGCTGCCGGAGATAGACCTTTTATTACTTCCGATGGAGGGCAGCATTGGGACACCGTTCCTTTTCCGTTGCCACTGACGAATTGCCAAGCTTATGGCAATGGAAACTACCGTGGATTCAATTGGGGCTCCGAGCAAATTTATACGACTGCAAATTTCTGGAAGAATTACGACACTTCTCCGCCCATCACTTCCGACCTGAATTATTATTTTAGTAATTGCCGCTTTGGCTCGGGAGATACGATCTTTGGTTATGGGTGGCGTCGAACAAGTACTTCCGTAAATTACCCGTGCATTGCACGGACGACGGATGCTGGCCATCACTGGTCCTCCGTGTATGACGATACGACCGGCCCTTTTGGTTACATCTATTCGATGACGAATGTGGATCGGGACACCATCGTCGCCGGGATCAATGGTTCGCTGAATACCGCGCTCTGGAGTACCGATAACGGCGTCACCTGGAAGATCGACTCGTTACAATCCGACGACACCAGCTTTAATGTGAATGAGATCGATGGAATCGACTTCAATTCCGAAGGAGAGTTAGTCGGGGCGTTTAATTATTATCCTCCACCTTCAACCGGTGGATCACTAGTTAGCTTTCTCGTCATTGGCAAGCACGTCAATGCCGGGGTTAAGAGCAATATTATGAGCAACTCTCCGGTAGAGATATTTCCTAATCCTGCATCGACTACCGTGAATATTATTGCACCAATTTGGTCACATTCTATTCACTTAATAGACATACTCGGTCGCGATGCTATGACAGAGATGTCCACACAGGATGGTCAGTTTACGCTCGATGTTTCCAATCTTCCGCACGGAATATATAGCATCTTGCTCGATCGTGATGGCGCGCTGCTGCCGGCAGGAAGGCTGGCGATACAATAGAAATACATATCGAGCAAAACTGTCATTCTGCGACCTACAAACTTCAATCGAGCTTCAAACTCCTCGCGATAGCGCGGAAATAGTCGTACTGTAACTGTTGGTTATTGGCGTCGAGGGGGGCCATGAGCATGAGGATCGCGCGCGGAGTCAGGAACGTCGCGACGTAGTCCATCGTGCTGTCCTGATTTTTCGAAACGAATTCGTAGCCCGCTTTGATGAATCGGCGTGTCACCGGATCGTCCATTTGGAAATCGCCGATGCTATTGACAGCCACGCCTTTCGACCCAAAGGCGATACGGGCCTGCGACTTGAAATGCTCCCACATCGCCGAGTCAATGCGTCCAACGATGGCCGGCCGCAGCGTTAAGGACATCGCCAGCTCCTGCTTTGCGGGATCGCGGAATAACAGCGAATAGACCATCGTGGAGTCGAGTGTTTCCGCGGCTTGCCAGCCGGGGTTCGTCTCGATCGAAAACGGCAGGAGAGTCGGCTGGAACCGGCGTCGCAGCGTGGGGCTGCCCATGCCTGTGGTTGGTTCGTGGATATAGGTCAGCTTTGCGGTCTTGTATTTCTCGACATTCATATCGTACGTGATCGGGCGAGCATCGAGCAATTTTTTTCCATCTTTGGACCACACTTCGACAAAAATAACGTACGGTGTTTTCGGAAACGAAAGAATATACAGCGGCTCGCGCGGCTCATAACCTCTCAACGAATCATTGGCGATAAAACTTGGGGTACGGACCGTATCTTCGCCGACGCCCAGCATCCCGAGTCCCGGAAACCGCACGACGATCTTGGTATGAACGGTATCCATGATCTCGAAGATCGCGGCCGGATATGGGAAAGTATTCGCTGTATCCTCTTCGGCGCTGCCCAAGCCGGCAAGATGGTAGTATTGCGTCGGAATATCGTTTGTCGAAGCCGGTTGCAGCAGCTCCGGTTTTTTCTGCTTTTTCTTCGCAGGGTTTTTACTCGTTTGAGCACTCCCGAAGGAAGGAAGGAACAGTGCCAGGCTCAGGCACGAAAGAAGAGCTATCCTGAATAAAAATCTCATACTATTATGAACGCCAATAGCCGCAGGCAGTTTCACAAATAA
>DASZLH010000026.1:0-6898 GCA_035552495.1 Kapaibacterium sp. (SeqCode)
GCATCCATCGGGCTATTCGTATGGGCTGTGCGGACCCAATACCGGTATTTGGAAATCGAATGACTCCGGACATACCTGGGCGCGAATCGATACCGTGACCGGCAATGGTCTTCCAAATGGAATTAACGGAAAGGTCTTTTCGAGAGGAGCGCTATTATGGCAAGCTGATAAAACGCAGTCCTACCTTTTTGCCGGCTTTTCTCGAATGGACACCAATAAAATTACGCACCAACCATTCGATGTCAATTTCAAAGCACTCTATCGCTCGATGGACGATGGTGTTTCCTGGACGAAGTTAGCTGATTCGACGTTGCGTATACCCATGGGCGGCGTGCAGGGAAAAGACAGCGCAGATATTATGAACGCCCAGGGAATGTATAATTTTTATCTTGCAGGAAATCCGCTGCACCCGAACGAAGTCTATCTCGGCGGCATCGATATTTTTCGTTCAACCGATTACGGCACTTCCTTTACCGATATTACAACATCCTATAGCAACTATTACGTAAAGGATAATCGTGGGCAGCATTCGGACCAGCACGCGCTTGCATTTACTGCGGCAACGTCCGGTGCAGATATGATTGCGGGCTCCGATGGAGGCATCTTCCACACAAATGATTTTGGCGCGCATTGGGAGCAAGTTATTGGACTCCCCATCACTCAGTTCTATGCAATTACACCATGGCGCGGCGGCATGGCAAATACACCTCAGCAGATTTCGGCCGCCGATCTGAAAATATTTGGAGGTACGCAAGACAATGGAACTGTCGGGCATGGACTCACTTCGAATCCGGACTTTGCATGGATCAATGCTGGCGATGGCGCTGTCGCAATTTCACATCCTACCGATTCCAACAAGATCATTACGTCATTACAGGAAGGTGTAATCTTCGCGCGCAACACACTGGACTCATTAGTCCCTCTCCCGCTTTCCATGCGTGACACCACACACGATACGCGTCCACGCTGGCATACACTCACCTATAAACTGCTGTATGGTCCGATGCAACGTACCGATACGATGGAAGCGTGCGGATTCGTCGCGCCTGTTGCGCTCGACGATAACACCGCGACCGATCTTTATACAGGACGTTGCCATGTTTATCATGCTGTCATCGATTGGACAGATTTGGAAAATACGAGATGGCAAAGATGGTCTCCGATGCTCGCCGGTGACATTCCAAACGACTCTGTTTGGGGTTACGGAGATCTCGAAACGATTGCCATTGGCCCGCGAGATAATGCGAATCATCCCATGCTATGGGCCGGGGGATGGCAATCGAGCGGCACCGCTTTATGGAGAACGGCTGTCGATCCTTCCCGGCAAGATACAAACGCGCCGCAATGGATCTCGATAATAAAAGGCCTTCCGATTGCGAATATTTCGCAAATCGTCCCCGATCGGTCCGATTCTTTGACCGCTTTTGTAACCAATTCCAGCGCGAGCAATGTGTCCCATGTTCTCAAAACCACCGATGGTGGCGCATCCTGGACCAATATCTCCGGAAATTTACCTGTTGCACCGGTAAGCGCGCTTGTCATTGACACGCTGGCCGAACAAGACAACCCATTGCTTAAAAATCAGATTCTGTTTGTAGGCACGGACGTCGGTGTTTATGTCACGACAAATGGCGGATCCTCATGGCTATCGCTTGGATATGGAATGCCACATATTATCGTGAGCGATCTCAAAATATACAAGAACATGCTTATTGCGGCAACACATGGACGCTCGCTCTATGCAATGGATATCGCCGATGTCCGTCCGGGTGTTTTCGGAGTAAGTACGCAAGCACTCGCGGCGAACTCAATAACTATCTATCCTAATCCTGTTCTTTCGGGTTCCAAATTCAGTGTATATATTGACAACCCTTCGTCCATATCAATCCGGAATTGCACGCTGGTCGATGCTTCGAGCGGGCAATCATCTCCGGCGAAAATCGAGAGCGAAGGAGACAATACCTATAATATTATAGCGCCGAATAATATATTGCCGGGAGCATATCTTATTCAATTAATCGGGCCGATGGGTGAACTGTTCGCTCAGGGAAAGGTCTTATTCGCAAAGTGATGGGAAATGCGAGGAGGATTCGCACTCATGCGGATCTTCCTCCAATGGAACATGAAATTGAAACTTCGATGGTATAATGTTCTCTTTATTTTCCTGATTCTTCCTACACTATTTATTTCTCGCCCCGTATCTGCGCAGCACCGGCGCAAAACGTCATCTCTCTCCGTTCAAAAAAAATCGAAACAGCAAGGCCCGCAAGTCAAGCCTGACATTCTGGTCCTTCGATATAAACCACAGGCTGGGACTCTCCTTTACAATATCCAGACTGAGGTCGATCAACACGTTCGCACGGACCGTGACGAGCTTTCCGGCAATTTAATCAGCACAGCGCAGCTCGCATTTCATACTGTTTCGATCGATTACAAAAAAGGACTATGGTCGTTCGATCAGTACTTTACTAAATTTCTGCTATCGGGCCGTCAATTGAATGGCGATTCCCTTTCCCTCCGCGAAAACGAAGCGGTCGATAAAATTACCCGGTTGACGTATGAAATGAAGGGCACACAATTAAATAAAGTCGTCATCGATAGCATCAAGTTGCTCAACACCGAGGCGCAAGCAAATTCCTATTTTCTGGAACCGCCGCGATTGCTTATCCCGCTGCCGGAGCGATCTGTGACATACGGCGATTCGTGGAAAGATCATAGTATGGATACCATTCCGGTTCGCGACACAGTAAACATGGGAATTACGCTTGGACAATTTACTTATAGTGTTTATCGGACCTATAAGCTCGCACGCCTGGTCGATACGTTGGGCAGTTACCTTGCGGTCATTGTGGCAACAGACAGCGGTTCTTTTACCGGCTGGCAAGATAATTCGGTTACGCAAGTCAATATTGGAATCGATGGACCGATCACAGGAGCTGACACGACTTACCTCGATCTTTTCTCAGGACGAGTGATGCTGCGAACTTTGAAAATGTCTATTCCTGCCCGAGTAAAAGTCGAACGCATGAAGCCTCCCGTTAATAACGATACCGTTCATACGGGCTCTACCTCTTCACAAAGTTCTACTCCGCCAGAAGCTGCACCATTGCCGCCATCCATTTTTATCGACCATGAAGAAATTCGCTCCGTTACGTCACTCGACGTTACGAATGCGAAAACGCTTGCACCGGGAGAATAAACATTCGATTAGAGAAAGGAGCAGCCAATGCGTTACTCTCAAATAACGACCTCGAGGCTTTCGAAAGCCGCGCGAAAGCTCGATCCAGACGGTGCCTGGCATCCGTTTCAATCGACACCGTTCGCATGGTATCGCATTTGGAAAAAGCGATTAGTACAACGAGTAAATTTTGAAAATGCTGACGAGGAAGAGCTTCTATTGCCGTTCGTTCAGAGACTGGAGCCCTTACCTGAAATGGCAACGACCACAGGTTTTCGCGAAGAGTTGACGATTCGATCCAAAAACAAACGCCTGGGTGATGAGAATGCATTCGAAGTTGTGATTTCGCTGGGCTATGAGTCTCCGTTCATCGAAGAAATGCGCACAACGTTGGGCTCCTATCAAATTACACTCTCTCCGGAAGGACCATTGCTCTTTGCACACCTCCCGCTTACAGTATTAACGACAGAAGAACTTACGCAGGCTCAAGAGCAAATTCTTGCCGTTCGGCTTTTTTTTCAGGCGGTCACAACGAGTGACTCTCCTCGTGCATTCGAAGCAGCTAAAATTGGATTCCAAAATATGATGCGCAGACAATAGCCGAAATAAATTCTTGCCCTTAATACGTTACAGCTAATGTCTTCGCGGTAGCGTTCAAGGTCACCGAGTAGTTTGTCAATGGACTGCTCGCCGGACCTCGCAATACGTTGCCGTGATAATCGAATTCAGAACCGTGACACGCACAATAGATAATTCCACCGCTCGGAGGATTGACCTGACAGCCGGAATGTGTGCAGAGCATCGAAAGCGCGATATAACTCGAAGAGTTTTGCCGAATCACCAGGATTGGCGTGCCATCCGGTTGAACGCTTTTATCTTCGAGATATTGTCCATCGGTCGTTAGTGAAGAAATATCGATCGTGGTCGTGCCGTGCGTGACAGTTGGGCCCGTCAGTGAGGCGCAACTGGAAAGCAATTCGCTAAGTGCACCGGCAAGCGTAAGAGAAGTGAGTGCGATACCAGTCCGTTTGAGAAATTCGCGCCGGCCAACCGGCGTATCCAGAGATAAAATATTCGATTCCATAACTGCAATATATAAATTGAATTCGACCGTATATAAAACTCCTGAGCTACCCAAATGCCACATGAGAAACGATTCACGAAATCTCCTCGGAGAAATATGGCAAATGGCCACTCATTTTTTAAAAATGCTAACGCACTTTCCGGGCCATGCAAACTGTTCTCTTTTCAGAGGTACACGTATGTCAAAGATCCAAAAAACCGAAGAAGAGTGGCGCAAAGAATTAACGCCCGAACAGTATCATATCATGCGCGAAAAGGGGACTGAGCACCCCTTCACCGGCAAGTACGAAACGTTCTGGGAAGATGGCGTTTATAAATGCGGTGCGTGTGGAGCTACGCTATTCGCAAGTGATACCAAATTCGACTCAGGCTGCGGATGGCCGAGCTTTTACGCACCGCTCGAACCGCAGAACATCGAAGAGCATCAAGACCGAAAGTTCGGTATGACGCGGACCGAAGTTACTTGCGCGAATTGCGGCGCGCACTTAGGTCATGTTTTTGACGATGGCCCGAATCCTACCGGCCTGCGTTACTGCATTAACTCTGCGTCGCTCGAGTTCGAGAAAAAATAATTTTATTTCGACCACTCGACTTGGTAGAACGAACCGTTCGTAACGTTCACCGTATCCGAGAAGTCATGCGCTTTGCGTCCGATAAAATTAAACTGACCGCTAATCTGACGGTTCACCGTGTCGAAAGTAGTAATTGTCACGCTTCCCGAATTAAAATTCGTTAGTGAAGGTATTGAAAGATAGGCGCTGCTGGTATCCGGCACGCCATGCGAATACTCACCGAGATTCGCGGAAGTCCCCAGGGAGACAGTCCCAACTTGAGGATTGTAAAGCACCAGAGTAATCTCGGTAAAGTCGGTTGACACACCTGTCACCGTAACAATCCCAGAAGAGCTGCGCGTTGCAGTCGCGCCGCCCGTAATTCCGCCCGGCACAACAGCAGAAGACCAACTGCTCCCGTTGATCGTGGCCACCATGCTGCCCGGAGTTGTGGTTGTCCCGTTGGGGGATGTGGAGGCATTGCAGCCGGCAAATAAACCAATTGCAATCGCGAAAATACCTATTAATTTAGAAGATACTTGTTTCATTTGGACCAATAGTTAAAAAATCGGTTTCATACAAGAAGCATTCCATTTAATGCAAATCTGCGCGCACGAGCTCCCAAATCTCTTCGGTACCGAATAAGTTTACACTGCCATTTACATTGACATAGCCGTTTTCGATAAGGCCAATTCCCGGCGCATAAAATTGCTCGGGGCCAACCACATTATCAATTACGTCTGAACTAACCCTTCCGAAGCCCTCAAAATGATAGACGTTACATCTAAATTTCCCAGAAGGGACAATAATCTGTTGGTCTACAGTATCGACAACATCTTCATAAAAGAATCCGGTTGATGCATCTGTAGAAGTGCTAAACGTATCCTGCGGCATGGCCGGATATTTCGCTATCAGTGTCGCTTGACCGAAATGCTCGCTGTCGCACTCGTAGAGGCCATCGGAACGATTGATAAGCTGATACTGAGCGGTATCACCCGAAATAGAGAATCTCGGAAAATGGTCCAGATAATACCATGTCTCGCCACTGATAACCCTGCTTTTATAAATATTCAGCGTGTCGAATTTTTGAGAAGTGATCTCTCCTCTGGCGTCGTAATCCGTAATCTGGCCAATCCACCGATTCCCAACGGCAAGCGGCATAATGACCGACGTGTTTATTTTTACTGGCTGTGGGCCAGCGCCATCGTTGCAGCCGATTGCAACGATCGAAAAAGAAGCCGTCACGGTGAGAAACAATTGCTTCACGCTTATAGAAAAACTTAAAGACTCTGAATAATTCATTAAGCCTGCATTGCCACTTGCTCGTTTTGTACCGCGCTTCGGAAATATTTCAACGTGCGTGCGAGACCAGTCTTTCGATCCACACGCGGCTCCCATCCGAGCAGCGTCCTGGCAAGCGTAATATCGGGCTGGCGAATTTTGGGGTCGTCTTCCGGCAACGCCTCGAAGGCGATCTTGCTTTCGCTCTCCGGCACCATCGCGAGAATTTCCTCGGCAAGCTGCAGCATCGTCACTTCATCCGGATTGCCGATGTTGACCGGCAAGTGATAATCGGACATCAGCAGCCGGTAAATCCCTTCGACCAGATCGCTCACGTAACAGACCGAGCGCGTCTGCGAGCCATCGCCGAACACCGTGATCGGTTCACCGCGCAGCGCCTGCGACATGAATGCCGGGATCGCGCGGCCATCGTTAATGCGCATTCGCTCGCCATATGTATTGAAGATTCGGATAATGCGCGTATCGACGGCATGATACCGATGGTACGCCATCGTCAGCGCCTCGGCGAATCGCTTCGCTTCGTCATACACGCCGCGAATCCCGATCGGATTGACATTACCCCAGTAGGTTTCTTTTTGTGGATGCTCGGCGGGGTCGCCATACGTCTCGCTGGTGGAAGCAATCAGAAACCTCGCGTTCTTCGCCTTCGCAAGCCCGAGCGTTTTGTGCGTACCGAGCGAGCCGACTTTCAGCGTCTGAATCGGAAGTTTTAGATAGTCGATCGGAGATGCGGGCGAAGCAAAATGGAGAATGTAATCGAGCGGGCCATCGACATACACATACT
>DASZLH010000027.1:0-5188 GCA_035552495.1 Kapaibacterium sp. (SeqCode)
CAGGTTTGATCTTACGCCTCGACCGGGGCAGTTTCTATCATGTCCGGCACCATCTGCTTAATCGCTCCGTAGCCGCCGCGGACATTCACGATACGCTCGAACCCGTGTCGTTTCATTATACTCGATGCGATCATCGAGCGATACCCGGCAGCGCAATGGACGAGATAATCCCGATCGGGCTGAAGTTCGGAAATTCTCGATTCGAGCACTCCGAGCGGAATATTCACTGCACCCGCGATGTGCCCATTTTCAAACTCTCCGATATTACGGACATCCAATATGGCAATGCCATCATTGGTTAGTTCTCGAAACTTCGTTGGTTCGACCGAAACGATTGTCGAAGCTGGCAGATGACGTTCCGACCATGCCTCGAATCCTCCTTTCAAATACCCACGGACCATTTCGTAACCGACGCGGGCGAGCCTGCGAACGGCCTCTTCTTCACCTCCCTGCGGCGCGACGATCGCAAGAGGAATATCGATATCGAGGAGCGTGCCAGCCCACCATGCGTAGGTGCCGTCGAGTCCAATATTGATCGATCCAGTAATATGGCCCCGTTCGAAATCGTTGGGCGTTCTAACATCGAGTACCAATGCGCCTTGCGCAATCTCATGTTCGAATTCATCGATCGAGAGTGCTCGCAGTGTCCGAGTGAGTACATCGGAAAGCGGAGCGTATCCGCGCTTATTGATGACCGCATCGCTGAAATAATATTTCGGCGGAGCGGCAAGTCCACTCGTAACGGCTGCGATAAACGCATCGCGCGTCATATCCCGGAGCGCATAATTCGTCTGCTTTTGTGTGCCGAGCGTGGACCAGGTCTCTTTACCAATATTCTTCCCACACGCAGAGCCGGGTCCGTGCGCAGGATAAATGAGAATGTCATCCGGTAATGGCTTGATCTTCGTAGTGAGGGAATTGTACATCATTCCGGCGAGAGCTTCTTTGGTCATTGTACCATCGAGCAAATCGGACCGGCCCACATCCCCCACAAAAAGCGTATCGCCGGTAAACAGCGCGTGAGCCTTACCTCTTTCATCGTACAGGAGATAGCAGGTCGATTCCAGTGTATGGTCGGGCGTATGGAGCACCTCGATCCGGACCTTGCCGATATGTAGCATTTCCCCATCACGAGCATTGCGAATGGGATAACTCGTTTCGGCTCCGGGACCGAACACGATCTCCGCGCCCGTTGCCTTGGCAAGATCGATATGGCCGGAAATAAAGTCGGCATGGAAGTGCGTTTCGAGCACATAGTCGATCTTCGCATTGCGCGAAGCAGCTTTTTCGAGATAACTATCGATCTCGCGTATGGGATCGATAACGACAGCATGGCCATCGGATTCGATATAATAAGCGGCCTCGGCGAGGCAATTCGTGTAAAGCTGTTCGACGTACATTATGTGGTCCCTTTCGATGGAAAGCCTTCAGGGGACAAATTTGTGCCCGTTATATAGATTTATCTTCCGACATTATATAGAACCCTATCCCAATTCACTTGTTTAATAACGAGTGACAAAGAATCTTACTCGCTTCCTAATTCCTAATTTTTAATTAGAGCCAGCCACATTTGACTTCCTCTTCTGATTGCATCGGCATTATCCTCGCGGGCGGCACTGGCTCGCGATTATACCCCTGCACGACCGTTACTAATAAGCACTTGCTGCCAATCGGCGAAATGCCGATGATCTTCTATCCGATTCGCAAACTCGTTGCCGCCGGCATTCAGGACATACTGATCGTGACGGGCACCGAGCACATGGGCGATTTTATTTCGCTGCTTGGATCGGGCAAAGATTTCGATTGTTCTTTGACGTACCGAGTGCAGGACGAAGCCGGCGGTATTGCGCAGGCACTCCTGCTTGCCGAGCGTTTTGCGAATGGCCAGCCGATGTGCGTGGTCCTGGGCGATAATATTTTCGAGAACTCCATTCAGTCGCTGATCGAACAATTCATGGACGATGCCAATAATGCGCATATCATGCTGAAAGAAGTCGACGATGCCGAGCGGTTCGGCGTCGCGGAAATCGTGGAAGACCGCATTTTGCGTATTATCGAAAAACCGGTAAATCCGCCCTCAAACTTTGCGGTCACCGGTATTTACTGCTATCCGCCCGACGTCTTCGATATTATTCGAACGCTGATACCTTCGGAACGCGGCGAACTCGAAATCACTGACGTCAATAACACCTACTTGCGTGAAGGTCGTCTGCGCGCCGCTATCTTCGAAGGATATTGGAGCGATGCCGGCACATTCCCCTCACTCGCTCGCGCCAATGAACTCGTCCGCCAGATTCCTCCTCGTTATTAAATCATGAACCTTCTCGTTACCGGCGGCGCCGGATTTATCGGCGCTAACTTCGCGCACTATGCCTCGCAACGAGGTCATGCTGTTCTTATTTACGATCTATTGACCTACGCCGGTAATCCTAAAAACGTCGGGAGCCTGACACATCTTGTTCGCGGAGATATTCGAAGCGCAACGGCGCTCGACATCGTTTTTTCGGAAGGCCTCGAAGGTCAGCCCTTCGATGCGGTCGTAAACTTTGCCGCAGAGAGCCATGTCGATCGTTCGATCTCACTGGCGCTGCCGTTCGTCGAGACGAATGTACTTGGGGCCGTGACATTATTAGAAGCATCGCGTAAATATGCTGTCCCACTCTTCATCCAAATTTCGACCGATGAAGTTTATGGTTCGATCGAAGGGACCGAAAAATTTACCCATGCTTCCTGTCTTCGTCCTTCCAGCGCCTATTCTGCTTCGAAAGCAGCAGCCGATCAGCTATTGTTGTCGTACCATCATACTCATGGTATGGACGTTCGGGTAACGCGCTGCACAAATAATTACGGACGATTCCAACATCCGGAAAAATTCATTCCGATGGTCCTCACTCATGCGCTGAACGATCGGCCTATTACCATTTTCGGCGACGGCCATCAGGTCCGAGACTGGATATTCGTCGATGACCATTGTGAAGGCATTCTACGCGCGATCGAACAAGGCGTGAGCGGACATATCTATCATTTTGCCGGACCCGGCATCGACGGGAATGAAGTTGGCATTTCGAATATCGAGTTGGTCCATTTACTTCTTCGAATTTTGTCAAAGGAAACTGGGCAGGATATGGGCAAATTAACCTGGCTCATCCAGCATGTCCCTGACCGCCCCGGGCACGACCGACGCTATGCGCTCGATTGGTCGCAGTCGAAATCCGCACTCCGTTGGTCACCAACCATCACGCTGGAAAAGGGACTGCAACAGACTGTGCGCTGGTGGCTCGCAAACCAGGACTGGTGGAATGGTGTTTAGTAAGCTATAAAACAGTTCTCCTTGAAAAAAATACTTCTTATCGGTCGGGGACAAATCGGACAAGCACTCTCGAAAGACTTGGCCGATTTTAGCATTCACAGTTGGCCGCATGATCTTGACGATCTTTCGATCGACGAAATCCGATCGATTGCGCCCGACGCGATCGTGAATGCTGCCGGCAAAACCAATCTCGCATGGTGCGAAACTAATGCTCGCGAAGCCATTCGCTCGAATCTTGAAGCGCCGATTCGTTTGTACAAAAGAATTCTCACTCACAATCGTGAGCATTCGGAAAAAATACGCTTCGTCCATTTTTCGAGCGGCTGTATTTGGGACGGCCCATATGATGAAAATGGCAACCCATTCACGCCGGATAGCCCGCCTTCGCCCGTATGCCTTTATTCCTGGACGAAAGCCGCCGCCGACTCCATGCTGCTTCAGGAGAATTCCAGTTCCGTCGCGATTTTACGTCCGCGACAAATTTATTCGGGCTCACTCTCGGCACGCAATACGCTGGTCAAACTCATGAAATATCCACGGCTTGTCGATACGCCAAACTCGATGAGCAGCATCGAAGTAATCGAGAAGACCCTCAGGTATGTGCTTACCTCCAAGGATAATTGGAGCGGCGTATGGAATGTGTACGATCAGGGTATCGCAACACCATTTGAAATCGGGCAAATGCTTGCGAGCGAGGGACTGCGCGGTATGCCGGAAAAAATCACGAAAGAAGAACTCGACCGATTTCATTTTCCGAAGCGTGTCGATACAGTATTACACGATGCCCGTTTTGAGGCGGCCATCCGCCCGAACACAATTCACAGTGAACTTCAAAAAGCTATCGCAGAGTTAAAAGGCAATGATGAAATACGAATAAGGAATGACGAAATTCAAGTCATGACCTCTTCTTAGTAATATTCATAATTTATAATTGCTCGTGAACGTCCCTTATACGACACTGACCGAAGCATTCCTTGCAAGTACCTCTGGTGAATGGAAGGACAAGGCCTATTTAAAATATAAACCGAAACATGGAGAGCCATATCGCGAAATGACATTCGCCGAGTTCGCCGCTCGGACCCGTGAGACGTTTGCTTCCTTCGTCCGTTTGGGAATTAGGAGAGGCGACCGAATCGCGATCATCTCCGAATCCCGTCCGGAATGGCTGATGGCTGATTTCGCCGCGCTTGCACTGGGCGCGATCACGGTGCCAATGTTTCCAACGCTCACTGCAAAGCAAATAGAGTATATCGTTCACGAGAGCGAATCGAAAATACTCCTCGTCTCCAACGACCTGCAATTTGGCAAGGCGATTAAGGTCGCACGCGAGTGTCCACTGCTCGAAACGATCCTTATTTTTAACGAACAGACTAATCTCGATCCATCAACGGCTGGCATTCCGGTCCTCCACTTCACGGAGCTTATAAAAATATCTGGGAGCGTTCTGGATTTCGATCGGGAAGCACAACAAGCAAAGCCGGAGGATGTCATCACTCTCATCTATACCAGCGGCACCACCGGAAACCCAAAGGGAGTTATGCTGACCCACCACAATCTCCTTTCGAATATTATTGGAGCAACCGCCGTTCTCCCGAAGATTGGCCCGACCGATACCGCGCTTTCGTTTCTCCCGTTGTGTCATGCTTTCGAACGTATCGCGATGTATTTATTCTTTGTTAACGGATTTACTGTTGGCTTTGCAGAATCGGTCGATACCGTTGCTGAAAATCTCCTGGAAATTCGCCCGACAGTCATGACGGGCGTGCCACGCTTTTACGAGCGTGTCTACGGACGCCTCATGCGAATGCGCGAGAAGATGCCGAAACTTCGGCGCGCGCTCTTCGATTGGGCGCTCCGCATTGGCGCTACCAATGGGCT
>DASZLH010000028.1:0-11253 GCA_035552495.1 Kapaibacterium sp. (SeqCode)
GGCTCTACGTTCATCTTACTTATGGAGATCATGCTGCGGATGACGAAGAACGTAAAAAGCCATATCATCTCGAATTGCATGTGATGGAAAAATTTGGGCTCGGAGCGCAATTTTTCCGTTGGGAATTTGCGACGGCACTCGCCGGCCATTATTTAGGGATCAATCCATTCGATGAGCCGAACGTTGCGGAAAGTAAAGCGAAGACGAACGAAATGCTTGACGGCTACGATGGAAAATCGCCGCTAACTTTTTCGGGAGGGGATAACCCGGTGAACGACTCCACGCCGCGAGCTCTCGATGAGTTTATTACACGCCATGCAAAGGAGAATAGTTACATCGCGCTTATGGCCTACATCGATCGCAACGAGGCGTCCATCTCCGCGCTTCAATCGTTACGCGAAAAGCTATCGCTGAAATATCATTTGCCGGTAACGGTCGGCTTCGGTCCTCGATTTTTGCATAGTACAGGACAGCTTCACAAGGGCGGACCCGCAACCGGGATTTTCATTCAACTAACCGACACACCGAAGGAAGACCGGGCGATTCCTGGCAAGCCCTACACATTCGGCACGCTTATCCGCGCGCAGGCTATCGGCGATTTCGAGGTGCTTAAAAAGCATGACCGGCCCGCCATTCATTTCGATCTCGGTACGGATGCGATCACAGTGATTCCAAGGCTTTCCTAAGCCGAGGCAGCATTTCGCCGATCTCATCGATCGAGACGGCGCCAACGGAAAGCCGGAACCAGCCCGTCTCTTCCTTCGACCCGAACGCCTGAAATGGCACGACCGCCAGCCGCGCGCTCGCCAGTAAATATTTCCGAATGTCTTCGTTCGTTTTAAGCGTGGTCCCGTTTGGTGTCCGGCGGCCAATAAGATCGAATTGCGCGGTGAGATAGATCGCGCCCATCGGCGGAATGGCGCTCGCGGGAAATCCGTCTTCGCCTAGCTCTCGGATTCCATCGAATAATAAATTCAGTCTCGATTCTATTTCCGAAATCATGTGCCTGTGATAGCCATCGATGACATCGTCGTCGAGCAAGAGCGCGGCCGTTGCTATCTGCTCGGCGCGCGGCGCCCACGCGCCAATATGCCCGAGAATATTCGACATGGCCCCGGCAATATCCGGCGGCGCGACGGTCCATCCGACGCGAACGCCCGTTGCGGCAAATGCTTTGCTGATGCCATCGACGAAGATAGTGTATGGAGCAAGTTCCGGGCGAAGCGAGACCGGATTGTAATGCACGGTGTCGCCGAAAGTCAGCATCCAATAGACCTGATCGTACATGATAAATAGCGGCCGGTCGCTACTTTCCCTCGCCGCATTCTCTTCCATCACCAGATCGCAAATTCCTTCGAGCGCCTCTTGCGTGAACGCAGTACCGGTTGGGTTAAGCGGCGAGCACAGCGAGAGCAACTTCGCATCGCTGAGCGATCCTTCGAGTATTTCGCGCGTGGGTAAAAACGCATCCTCCGGCCGGCAGATGACCGATTCCGAGGTCGCGCGGCTGATCTGGCAATAGTGATTGTTATTCCACGATGGAATCGGATAAACGACTTTATCACCTTCGTCGATCAGCGTTTGATACGTCGCATAGATCGCCGGACGAGCCCCGCTCGTGATGATGAACGACTCGAGCGGATAGTCGAGGCCCAGACGCCGTTCGTAAAACGACTTCACCGCTTTACGCAATTGCAGCATCCCATCCGAGGGAGGATAATTGGTTTCGCCCGCATCTAATGCGGCTTCGATTGACTTGCGAAACGTGGTTGGTATCGGAAAATATTTCGAGTTGAAGTCTCCAACGGTAAGATTGCAGATCGTATGCCCCTCCGCGACCATCGTGCGAATATCCGCAGCGATCTTCAGGATCTCCGAGCCGATAAGTCCACCCGCCATTTGCGAAGCCGCGGAAATTCGGCGAGCTGGAAATTGTGGTTTGGTCATCGAGATGGGGTCGGCTATCGAAACGTCCTGCATAATAAATTCTCCTATTGTAATTCGGTCACTACAAATATCATACGAAAATATCGGACAGGCGTGAAATTCAAGAATTAGACATAAGGCAATTATGAATCTCCGGAATAGTCGCGCCGTCGGGCCAGCGAAATTGTTCATTCGCTTCTATGAGCACGGCAAGAAATCCGTGCTCGGGATGAAACAGCAATCGGTGCATCGCGCGCTGCGTCCTCGTGCCCGATTTCATATCGAATTCGTAATCGGGCAGTTGAAAGAGCGTGTGCATCTGGAAGCTCGTCGCGCCGCACTTTAAGTATTCGAAGGCTATTCTTCCTGTAGTGATATTACCGGTCGCCGATAGCGGCATCGAGCGTTTCCACTGCGCGAGGACATCCAAATTGCGGCTGCTGAGGTCCGGCCCGCCATACGCGACGCCCTGCACACCTTCATAACTTCGGGTAGGATCGAATAGGCGGTTACCGTAAATAATATAATCGGCTTTGGATTCAGCGGTTTCGCATGTTTCCAGCATCTCCAGTTGAAAATCGTCGGAGTGTGCCGCGTTAAATAATTTGAGTCCGAGTAAAATATTATCGGCGGCGCTTGTCTCACGGATGATTTTCGGGACGTGTCGAAGCCAATTCAAAATAGTCTCCCGTTCGCGCGAGAAATTTAAATCGCCGGCAAGCGTTGGAGAAAAATCTTTCTCCAATGGCATCCGTCCCTCCTGAGAGCGATGCCAAACTTCTAAAAGCTTCGCAGTCGTAAACTCATACTCGCTTGTCTTCCAAATGGATTCACCCGGTTTTGGAAGATGATATTTTACCGAAGGCACCACGAGCATGTTGTGCTCTGCGCCGATCGTAAGCGAAGCATTGAACAAATCGAGATACGCTTCGAAACTCTCGCTCCACCCGCGGCCTTTCCAGGTAACCGTCCAACCGCGTTCGCCGAGCACGTCTGGCCTCGTTCCTACAATCTCCTCGACGGTCATGTGCGTCGCGGGAATTGCCCACGCTTTCATCGACTGTGCGCCAAGTTCGTCCTGCGCGATCACGGTCTTGAGGACGGCGAATCCCAACCCCGCTTCTGCATCGCGTTCGATCTGTCGCGCGGTCAGCGAAAGCTGGCCGGATGCTTTTCCGAACGGATTTTTGATTGGCAGTCCGGCATATTCACTTGCGAGGGAAATTTGATAACGATCGAGAATATATGCTTCGAGTTCAGTGGGCATACCGAGCGCGAATCGCTCGTAATCCGCACGCAATTGCGCGCGCAATACCGGCGCATCCATCAGCGCTTTAATTCGGTTGGCAATTCGGTGAGGAAATCGCCGACGGCATCGAAGTCGCCAGCATCGAGCGCCGGCCCCCACGGATCGTAAATTGCATCACGGGAAACGACATCCATCCATGCGAGCGCATAGAGCATTCGGCTGATATATCCTTCCATCGGCTGGTGAAATGTTGCGAATGAAAAACGATCGACCCATTGCGAGCGATAAAAAAAGTTATTGACGTCCTGCGTGTAAAACGCTTTCATCATTTCAGCCTGTAATCCCGTGAGCGCCGCGCCCATTCCGATAAGCGCGCTATCGGCGCCCATCATCAGCGAATATCCAAGAAAGCGATCTTCGCCGGTGATAATCAAGCGGTCGGGATGTTCCGATTTTATCATACGTGCGACATCCTGAAATGTGACAACGGAGTCGAGCGTTGCCATTTTAATCCCGATCACATCCGGCAGTTTAAACAATTCATTTAACAGCGTATGAGAATATTTCATACCGCCGGCCGATTCATACAAATAAAAAAGAATGAGCGGTAATCCCGCCATCGAAATCTGCCGATGATATTCGAGGGTTGCTTCCATCCGTTCGCGATCGTTGCGGTCCCGAAAGCGCGATGGAGGATAGCACAGGACTGCATCGGCCCCCAGCGATTTTGCATGTTCGGCCATGCGCCGCGCGCCGCGAAAATATTCATCGTCGGACGAAATGTTCTCATTGGCTGGGCATCCGGCTCCCGCAATGACGAGCGCGCTCGGCATCGCCTCGCGCCAATGCGTAAGAATTTCGGCGCGCTCCGACTCACTCAGGTAAAGACCGCGCCCGGTATGCGCCCATATAGCTACGCCAGCAATCGGCATATCGAGCATGTACTCCGCCATGCGAACATGAGACTCGGAGTGGATTGTCCGCTCGATGGTGAATGGTACCGGCAGTGCGGGCATGAGCCGGTGATGAAGAAGCTCTCGAATATCCCGAACGGAAAGTGCCATAGCGTTACCTAATAATTCTAGTGCTTACCGAATAAATTCTTTTTTATTTATAGTATATTGTTCGAGTTTCGAACGGTCCGCGCGATAGAACATTGCCGATTCTTTTGCTTTTTCTTGAAATTTCGGATATACGATAAATCCATCCGAATCGATTGCAATCGGTGGCAAGGTGATATCATCAACGAACCAGCGGCTGCTTGCTTCAATATCCGTCGGATAAACAAAACCGGGAAGTGAAGCAATCGCAAGTGCCTGCGCGCTCGCAATGCCAAGTTCGGGCATGGTACCAAGCCAACACTCGAGTCCCGCTTTTTGCGCGCGTTCCAGCATTCGCTTCGCATTCCAAAGGCCGCCCAAGCGCTGCACTTTGATATTCACAATGCTTGCCGAACGGCAGGAAATAATTTCTTCAAGACGTTCGAGGCTATCCGCCGACTCATCGACGCAAAGTGGCGTCTGTATCATGGTCCGCAAATCGGCCATTTCGCGGAGCGTATTGCTCGATGATCGGTCACTCGCGAAGGGTTGTTCTATCATCATGAGATCGAACGCGTCCAGCGATTTTAAGTGCTTGGCATGATCGTGAAAATTATAGGCCCCATTGGCATCGGCCATGAGAGGAATATCCCCGAAGCGTTTTCGAATGGCTGCGAGCGGCTCCGTATCCCAGCCGGGTTGAATTTTTATTTTCGTCCGCTGGTAGCCATCTGCCAAATACTGTGCGATGCGATCGAGCAGCGTTTCGATAGAATCGTAAATGCCGACCGCCAAGCCCGAAGAGATGCGTTGCCTCGGCGCTCCAAATAAATCTCCGATCGTGGTCCCGAGCAATGTGGCTGCGAGATGCCACACCGCGCCCTCCATACCCGCGCGCGCAAAAGGCTCGCGGATATAATCATTCAATAGCTCGGCATAGCCCACGGGGTTTTGAATCGTGCGCGATAGTATATCCGGGACGAGATCGTTTGCGAGCGCGTCCCAGGTCGTCTCCGGCGTTTCTTCGGAATAAAACGATCCACTCATCGGTGAAGCTTCGCCATACCCTATCGCATTCCCAGAATATAACTCGACGACGATGCTCTCTTTTTCCGATACGCTTCCGTTCGAGATCCGGAACGGCTCATGGAGTGGTATTTTTATGTGCCGGAGCACCACTCGTTCGATCTCAAATTCGGTGGTATCCATATTTCAGCCTTTAACTCCGGTTCTTAAAAACGCATCGGTAACCCATCGCTGCGCGATCATATAAAAGATGAGTATCGGCACAACGCTGATGAGTGTGCCTGCCATCAGCAAATCGTAACGAAAATTGTGCTGGACGGTCTCCAGGACGGCTAAGCCAAAGGTGAGCGGCATCTTATTTTCGGTCGATAGGAATAGCACAGGAGTGAGCAAGTCATTCCAGATGCCCATGAAGACGAAGAGCGCAAGCACGGCGAGCGCCGGTTTGGAGAGTGGCAGCAAAATCGTCGTGAAAAACCGAAACCGGCTGGCGCCATCTATGCGAGAAGCATCTTCCAATTCGCGCGGTATGGATTCGAAAAATTGCCGGAGTAAAAATATACCGAAGGCACCCGAAGCAAATGCCCCACCGAAAAAATGCGGGACAATCAGCGATGCATGTGAATCGAGCCAGCCAAGCCACCGCATAATAATAAAGACCGGCACCATCGTGACTTGAAATGGGATCATCATCGTGGCAAGCAATAGTCCGAAAATTATTTTCTTGCCTCGAAATTGCATACGAGCGAATGCAAATGCGGCGAGCGATGCCGCCATGAGTTCGCCGATCGTCCCCAATACGGAAATTTTAACCGAATTAAAAAAGAATGTGCCGATCGGCATTTCGTCGAATACTTCGGAGTAGTTCGACCATCGAGGAGAGCGCGGTATAAATTGCGGGGGAAACCGGACGAGAGTTTCCGGCGACTGAAGCGAGGTCACGATCATCCATAAAAATGGCACGAGCATGATAACCGCGAGTATAACCAGTAACGCGTAACGTGTAACGAGTGAGAATCGGAACGACCGTTTGACTGCTGTATTCTTCACGTGTTATGCCTGATACACCCAGCGTTTTCTTGCGCGAAATTGAAGCGCCGTAAATAATAGTACGATGAGAAAAAAGAGATAGCTTAACGCGCTCGATGATCCAAGATTGAAGAATTCGAATGCCGTTTGCCAGATATAATAACTGAGCGTCAGCGTCGAGGTGCCGGGGCCGCCGTTCGTCATCACATACGTTTGCTCGAAAACCTGGAACGCGCCGATTGTGGTAATTACGAGCACGAAGAACATAACGGGAGAAAGCAACGGAAGCGTAATTTTTCGAAACCGCTCCCATGCGCTCGCGCCATCGAGCCGCGCAGCTTCATGGTAATCGTTCGGGATATTCGCAAGCCCCGCGAGAAAGATCATCATATTGTAGCCAGCATTTTTCCATACGCTCATAATCGCTATTGCCGGAAGCGCCCACTTCGGGTCCTGCAACCATTTAGGTCCGGAAATACCAATAATCGAAAGAAGATAATTGAGCAGGCCGATGTCGCCGTTGTACAGCCATCCCCAAATGATCGCAGCCGCCACCATCGAGGTCACGACCGGAAGAAAATAGACGGTACGAAAAAATACGAGCCCGCGAATTTTCTTTTCGAGCAACAGCGCAAGGCCGAGTGAGGCGGCAACGCTTGCAGGCACATAGAGCAGTGCGTAATAAAAGGTTTGCCCGGTAACTTGCCAAAAAAGATGAGATTGAAGCAGCTCGCGATAGTTGCCTAAGCCAATAAATACTGGCTTTGCACCTATTTCATAATGTGTGAATGAAAGATAGAACGAAGCGAGCACCGGCCCAAGCGTGAAGACCACAAAGCCGATCAGGACCGGCAGAAGATAAAGATATGCGGTGCGGGACTTCACGATATTTCTTACTGGGGCGCGCGATAACGTGCAAGCACTTCATTGATCTTCCGGTCGATGGCAGCGCAGCCTTCCTGCACCGATTTTCGTCCGGCGAGCATGTCCTGCATATTTGGGGTAAAGCCGTGATCGCGCCATTCCTGCCAGCCCGGTGTGATCAACGTGAAGACATGGCCGGTATTATTGATTGCGACGAGTGCCTGCCGGTTACAATTCGGTTCACCGTCTAAAAATTCTGTCGAATGAGCGAGCGGTTTATATAAGGGCATTGCAGAATTAAAGAGATCGTTCACGCCTGTTTTCGAAGGCAGCGTTACGACCCACTTAACGAGCTGCCAGGCGGAATCGGGCTGCTCGCACGTCTGCGTAATACCGAATGCCTGTCCATTTTGCCGGTCCATTAATCCAGCGACGCCTTTGGGAGGCGCGGCAACATCCCAGCGAAATGTCGCATGTTTTAACTCCGTCTTTGCAACATCGATGTGCAGCATCATCGCGGCATGGCCCAGCATGAACCGTTGCCCGAGTAACTGCGATGGGTCGGGTGGGGGCGCAACGTGCTCCTTTTGAATGAGATCGACATACGATTGCACGGCAGCGATCGTTTGCGGTTCCATCATCGCGCTATGCGTTTTATCGTCCGAAAGAATTTTACCGCCGTTCGAATAAATATACGTATCGACGCCAGTAAACAGACCATCGTCGAGCAACAGGCCCCATGTTTTATCGCGCGGGTTTGAAGCATTGTTCGTAAGCTTTTTCGCGGCCGTAAGAAGATCGGAATAGGTCCAGGTCGAATCGGGATATTTTACATTGGCTTTATCGAAGAGATCTTTGTTGTAAAACAGCGCGGTCACGCCGCCCGCGGCGGGCATCGCCATGAGCGGGGCGTTTGCATTATTCCCTTTGCGCCAAACGGTAAAGAACTGCGTGAAAAAATCATCCGGGTTTAAATCGCGATGGTAAAAGCTATCGAGCGGAATAGTATAATTGCGCCGAAATAATTCTTGACCAAACCAATCGTCGATAACGATGACATCGCCCATTGGCGTCCCGCTTGCGGCAGAAGAAAGGATCTTCGTCGTATACAGCCCGAACGGCACCGCTTCGACTTCGACCTCGATATTCGGATGCGCCTTCATAAATGGCTCGACGACATCGTGCTGCCAGGTGTCCTTCTGGTCCAAATAAAAATGGACTAACTTCAGATGGACCTTGCCGTTTTGAATGCTCTCCTTACTGCCGCAACCGATGAGCACAGCGAGGCAACACACTCCAAATAAAAAAAACAAACGCGGTACTTTCATGCTATGATCGTTTCAGGGTATCGTAGTATCGTTGCTGCTTCGCCGCGATCGCTGCATACTCGCGAGCGTATATATCCATACGCGCAATCGCTTCCAGATCGGTGCGTGTATCGTCGCGATCGTTAATGAGTAGCACGTCTTCCGTTACACGACGTTCGTCGAGATTAATATCGGCGATGGCGAGCCCGGCGCGGCGGCCAGTCTGCGCAATAATTTCGCCATTGAAATCGACGATGCGCGCGTTGCCGGGATAGAAGCGGCCGTTGTATGGCGCGTATGGCGGATGTCCTGCAAGGTTCGACTCGACCAGATAGAGCGAGTTATCCATCGCTCGCGTCCGAATTTGCGATTCGAGTCCGCTTTGCGTTGGGCCGTGCGTGACGGTCGGCCAGAAAATAATTTCTGCTCCTTTCATTGCATAGATTCTTGCGATCTCGGCAAAATAAATATCCATGCAGATCATGATTCCAATTCGTGCAATACCAATATCGACGATCGGAAATGAATCACCAGGCGTCACCCATTTCGCTTCGGCGCCAGTCGGCTGTGCTTTGCGGTATACACCGACACGCTCGCCATTGGCACCGAAGACATTCGCCTGATTGAAGATTTTATCTTCGTCCTTCGCATAAAAGGGCGCGATGACGGTTATTCCAAACGCTCGCGCTGTCTCTCCAAAAAAACTGGCCCACTCATTACTTTCAGCGACATGGGTTTCCGGCGATTCGACGCCGTTCGTCGTTACGGTCTCAGGCAGGCAAACAATATGCGCATTTGCTTCGCTTGCCTGGCGAATATATTCTTTTGCGCGGCCTAAATTCAATTCGATACTATGCGGATAGCGTACCGAAGGTGTGCTATCTTCCATGAGGAATGAAACCGAAGCGATACGAATGTTCCGCATGTTATATTCTTATTTCAAATTGCTCGCCGGCCTGAAGCACTTTTGTTTGGGTCTTTTTGCCATTAGGCAGCTTTACTTCAACAGTTAATCCTTCGCCGGATTCCTGACGAACGATAATAACGTGCTCCGCGTGGTCTCGTTGTTGCAGCAGGGAAATACGCGATTCCGCCACGCGGAAGTTGGTAGCATGAAAATAGCTCCAGCCTATAGGAAGCCAGGGCGAGAATGTTACTTTTCGTTCGTATGCGAATGGATCGAATCCGGTGAGCGCATAGAGTACGGCGTCCGCGTTGATCCCGGACTCCCACATGCGGTTGCGGTGGGCGAGATGTTCGTAGCATTGCCACGGGCCGTCTGGACGTTCGTCGAGATATTCCCCGAACGTTCCGGATGGGTCGGCCCACTTTAGTACATCGTTTAGTACGCGATCTAAATTGGGATGGCCGATTTGTTTTAACGCGATTAGCAGATACCCAATCGCCATCGTGACCGTTTGATCGTGCGATGGAATGAGACGAAGAAATCCATTCTCGTGGTAGAGATGCTCATACGTGTAAAGAGCGCTCTTAATGGCGTGATCGTCGGAAGCACTTGCCGCACCACTCCACAGCGGACGAAGTAAGCCGATCGAGAGCGGTGTTTTATCGAGTGTTCCTTCGGGCGTCACGCGCATTGCGTAATAGCCTTCTTTCTCAAGCCAAAATGTTTTTTCGATTGCGCTGTGAATGGCTTCGGCATAATCGCGAAAGTACGCTGCATCGTCGCGTTGGAGCAACTTTGCAAAGTAGGCAAGCTTTTGGGCGGCAGCAAGCGCAATAAAAGAATTATCCGCGGAAATGCCGCGCCGCATGGGGCCAACGGGGCCGATGCCGTACGTCTCGTCAAAACAATACTCGGCAAGGTATCCACGCTCGTGGAGTTTTTGTCGAAGAAATGCGCCCTTCATATAGTTGAACCGCGCCTTAACAAGATCGAGATCGCCGGTATGCTTGAAATACCACCAGTACCATAGCGTCCGAAAATTCGGAACGTCGCCTGTCACGAAACCTTCCACGTTCTCCCATTCGGGCTCCGGTGGAAGCGGGGACTGTGGTTCGAGGTCGCTCGCATAGACGCTATAGAGCGAGCGGTTCGAAACATCGAGGCCGTAGTAACGGTCCATGGATTTGCGAACGTGCTCGTGGCGGCCAAGATCGAGTTCGTAATGATGCGAACCATTGTGATCGCGAAGCCAGGAGCCGGTGTAATCATCGATCACGACATACCCGCCGGTCGCGCGCTCGACGCTTGTTTGAAGGACGGCATTGTTATCGAGCAATTCGGTAAAGAGCCGGTTGTCGCTTTCGAAATGTACTCGCTCGTTCGCTTGCTCCTGCCACCATAAAAACACCTGTTGAAAAAGATGCTCGAACGATGCTGCCTCGACGTGATGGCGAAGTAATTCGGCCGTTTCTATCGCAGATTCTTTCGAGTCATCGAGGCCCGGAGCGAGGTAATGGAGTGCGGTCATACTTTCGCCGGCGCGAAGTTCATCGCGGTGGAGAAAGAGGTCCTGATAACCCCGTGGCTTGCCACCAATCAGTCCGCGGACTATGAAGCGATATCGCTGGGTCTCGTCCGAATAATGTGGTCCGTAATCGCGGCCAATCGGCTTCATCTCTTCGACGCGCTCCAATAATTCCTCCCCGTTCAGCGGAAATATTTTCGATCGATGACCGGCAATCGGAAATGGAATATCGGGCGGCGCCTCGAAACTTATACCGATGTCGTTAATCGGTTTATCCGAAATATTTTTAAGCGCGGCATAGCGCAAAATAACATTAAGAGTCGGATGAATGGCATTAACGGTGATCAGCTCATACATATCGTCCGATTCTGCAGTAATTA
>DASZLH010000029.1:0-6289 GCA_035552495.1 Kapaibacterium sp. (SeqCode)
CAGGTTTGTAGCTGAATCCCAGGTAGCTCCAGCATCAGTTGAACGGAGCGTTATTATTCCTCCTTCGGCATAAACAGTGTCTCGTCCCTTGAGGCAGAGTATCGGCAAGAACGCCGTTGTCCCGCTCTGAAGCTGTACCCAGCCTTGCTGGGCGGGTATGGTATCAATCTGCTGCTGCTGCGCGCCGGCAGCTGTTGCGAAGAATATGCTTAGAATTAAAATGCTCCTTTTCAAAGCAATCATTAGATTTTTGAAAAACCTCACTCGAAGACTCGAATCAAAAATACGCTGCTATTACTAAAGACCCATGAACGAGGGATAGGTAACAGGTAAAAATTTCTCCCTAAAATAGAGTAATTATTCGCGTTCAGTGTGCTTCAGGTGGTGGGGACAAATTTCGAATTTCTCCGCTGGCGCTCAAAAATGTGCGATATTTGTAGGAGATAATATGGCGCGGCGGGGGACTGCCGCTCCGAATGCAGTGTGACATCGCCCTACAAAGCAATCTCCGCTGCCTGTTTTTACACAAAACATACGCACTATGCTACATATACGACACGTGCGCTCTTCTTTCTGTAAGGGAGCCGCGTTGGCCGCACTTTGCGCGCTGGGCCTCGGCCCGATGCTCGCGAGTTGCGGGCCGACCAAGGCATCCGAAGAGCAAATGAAAACAATCTCGGATTTGGACCAGCAGCGCGCCAGTCTCCAGACCGACATGCAGCGCGCTCAGGATAATCTTCGGGACGCGCAGGGCAAGCTTGCCAATGCCAATCGCGACCTGGCCGATTGCCAGACCGACACACGCGCGGCTACCGAAGGCTTGCAGCGCTGGCCCAACGTATGGGCCGATAGCGTCGAGTGGCGCGTTGCTCCGCCGCCGCCGGCCCCGATGGAAAAATCCACCCGCAAAATGAGAAAACACTAACCAGGAGGGAAGACTATGAAACATACGACAAAACTTCTTATGCTTGCCCTCGCCTCCGTGCTCGTGGCTTCGTGCTCGTCGCTCAAGCCCGGTGAGATCACGAAGGAACAGGCGGATTCGACGATCGCCGTGCGCCGCGCCGATATAGCAGGCGCGCAGTCCGATCTTTCCAGGACCCAAGCCGATGCAGCCAAAGCGAATGCCGATGCGCAACAGGCTATGGCCAGCAATACGCAATGTCAGGACGCGCTTTACGCCATGCTCGGCAGCGACCGCAATGGCTACAATGCGTATCGCGAGCAATTATCGCGCGATGAGCAGGAACTTGCGGCACTCCGCGCAATGAGCAGTGGACAGTTGCAGCAAAGCACGGCCCGCATGGACGCGCTCGAATCGCAAATTCGCGATCTCCGAGGCAACAAGCTGGTACTCATTCCGGACCATACGCGCCGCGTGCAAACGCTCTCGACCAACTATATGCAGCTAAAGCATGGCATGATGCCGGCGAATATGACATATACAGTCGGGACGTGGCGGAAAGACCGCGATTGCCTCTGGAATATCGCGAAGAAGCCAGATATATATAACGATGCCTTCGCATGGCCGAAGATCTGGCACGCAAACCAGGAGACGATCCGCAATCCGGATATTATTCATCCTGGCATGCAACTGACGATCGCGAAAACGCCCGTCACCGAAGCCGATAAAGATCTGACCGGCTACCGGCACCGCAGGATGCACTAAAAATGCCCACAGCAATTATGAATTATGGATGATGAATTATGAAATGCAAACGTTGTTCGAGTAATCGCGTTTCTTTAGTCGGTACAATTTTCATAATTCATATTTCATAATTCATAATTGCTCCTGTGGAAGTAATCGAGCGTAAGATAAAAATTTCGCCGGGGGACCCGGTCAGTATTTTAGGTCCGAACGATCAGTTCCTCCAACTGATCGAGCAAAAATTCGATGCGAGTATAATCGCACGTGGCGATACTGTTATCGTCCACGGTAATCCCGATGAAGTCACCCAGATCGAGCGTGTTTTTAAAGAGCTGAATTTTATTCTTTCGAAATCGGGGCGCGTATCGCTGCGCGATGTTTCTACCGTTCTCGATTTGATCGAGACCGGCCAGCCCGAAACGACCGATGGCGAAGACCTCGAATCGGTTATCCTCTTCGCGCACCACGATGCGATCCGCGCGAAGACCCCGACCCAAAAAGAATATTATCAGGCCGCGAAACGTAACGATATTGTATTTGCGATTGGCCCGGCCGGAACGGGGAAGACGTATCTCGCAGTCGCGATGGCCGTCTCGGCGTTAAAAAATCGGGAGGTCACACGTATTGTCCTGGCGCGTCCGGCGGTTGAAGCCGGGGAAAGCCTCGGCTTTTTGCCGGGTGATCTCAGTCAAAAGGTCGATCCATACCTTCGCCCGCTCTACGATGCCTTGCAGGAAATGCTGACCGCCGATAAAACGCGCACGTTCATCGAGCGTGGGACGATCGAAGTTGTGCCGCTGGCCTACATGCGCGGACGTACCATCAACAATGCATTTGTGATCCTCGATGAAGCGCAGAATGCGACCGCGATGCAAATGAAAATGTTTCTGACGCGGCTTGGCGCTGGCTCGAAAGCGATTATCACCGGCGATCAAACGCAGATCGACTTGCCGTCGCGCCAGCAATCGGGGCTGATTCAAATTCAGGAAGTACTCAATGAGGTGCAGGGAATTAGATTTGTATATTTTAATAAAGGCGATGTCGTGCGGCATAAGTTGGTGAAAGATATTATCGAAGCCTACGAGAAATTTCACGAAAGTCCCGGTCACGATAGTCCTAATCAGAAGGCCACAGAGCGAACGTAAAGCAATCATGAAGAGGAATTATGAATGATGGAAAGAGAGTGAAAACCAGTTTCATAATTCATCATTCGTAATTCATCATTGCCCGGACATGGAAATTTTCCATTTTAGTTTTTTGACCGTGACCTGGATCGACGTGATCGACGTCCTCCTCGTCGCGTTTCTTTTTTTTCGACTGTATGTGGCAATGCGCGGGACGATTGCCGCGCAGATTTTCCTCGGACTGCTGCTTGTCATTGCCGGATCGCTCGTTGCGCGCGTCGCGGACATGAAAGCACTTTCGTGGCTGCTCAAGGCGCTCACCGATATCTGGGTCATCGCGCTCATCGTTCTCTTTCAGCCGGAGCTTCGGCGCCTGTTGCTCTTTCTCGGACGCAATCCGGTCGTCAAATTTTTTATTCGGTTCGATGTCAGTGAATATGCCGATTTAATTGTCAGTTCGCTCGTCGAATTAAAACAGCGCGGAGAAGGCGCGCTCATCGTTATTATTCGGACGACAGACATAAAATTATTCGTCGATACCGGACTTCCCATTCGTGCGTTGATCTCGAAGGAATTGTTGGTCTCTATTTTCAATCGAAAAAGCCCGCTGCACGATGGCGCAGTTGTGATCAAAGACCGTTACATCGAAGCCGCCCGATGCACGCTCCCGCTCTCGTCGGTCGAACGGATTGGTACACGCATGCTGGGTACGCGCCATCGGGCTGCGCTCGGGATTTCCGAGCAAGCCGACGTGATCGCGCTGATCCTGAGCGAGGAAACAGGCCAGTTTGCAATAGCGCAGTCTGGGCGGTTACTAACAGATCTTACAGCCGAAGAGATGAAATCACACCTGGCCGGCTCGATCACGAGCGCGTCGTCATCGAAAATGTCATCGCAAAATAAGGGCGAATTGCGAGATTATGCACTCGAATCGCGAGAAGCATTCGATCGGTAACGGAACGAAAGAATATGAAGTTATTCGAAAGCAATGAACGAGTTCATTCTGCGGCGAGCGGAATGATTACCGATGACCGCAAGCGACTCATCGATGCGTTGCGCGCAGCCGGCATACACGATGAACGTGTTCTCGCAGCGATGAGTGTTATTCCTCGCGAGCAATTCCTGGACCGCACGTTCGCTCCGCGTGCGTATGAAGATTCCGCGCTTCCTATCGGTGAAGGCCAGACAATTTCACAGCCCTATACCGTCGCGTATCAAACCCAGGCGCTCGCGCTTCAACCGGAGGAGAAGGTGCTCGAAATCGGGACCGGCTCCGGGTACCAGACGGCCGTTCTCGCAAAGCTTGGAGTGCGGGTATTTACGATCGAGCGGCACATTGCGCTGCTCGAAGCCGCCCGCAAACGCCTGGAAGGAATGGGGTTTCAGCGTATTATTTCTCGCGCCGGCGATGGCACTCGCGGCTGGCCGGAATATGCGCCGTTCGATGCAATTCTCGTAACGGCCGGCGCGCCCGATGTTCCCGAATCGCTTACGAAACAGCTCAGTCCTAATAACGGCCGCATGATTATACCTATTGGAGATAAGCAGCGCCAGCGAATGTATCTCATTCGAAAAAACGGTGACGAACTGGCTGGCGAGGAGCTCTCCGATTTTTCCTTCGTGCCGCTCATCGGAAAAGAAGGATGGGGAAGTAATTAAGAATTAAGAATTAAGAGTTAAGAATTAAGAGTTAAGAATAAGAAGGATAAAGAGGCTATTGTTTTTAATTTATCGGTTTCTATTTAACTCTTCATTCTTCATTCTTCATTCTTCATTCTTAACTCTTCATTCTTACTCTTCATTCTAAACATTGCGTATCGCATCTATATTGGTAATTACCGGTCCGACCGCATCTGGTAAGACGGCTGCCGCGCTTGAGCGTGCTCGTGAAGATACTTCCATTGAAATTGTCAACGCCGATGCATCCCTACTGTATCGTTCGTTCGATATAGGTACCGATAAGCCGAGCATCCAAATTCGCGCGGAAATCCCGCATCATCTGATAGATATTTTAAATCCCGAAGATTTTTTTAACGCAGCAGATTATAGCCGCATGGCACGCAATGTAATTCGTACTCTCATCGCTAACGGTAAGACGCCGCTTGTTGTTGGGGGTACTGGATTTTATATCGACGCGCTATTCGATGGAATTCCCGAACTCGATATTCCCAATGAAGCTATGGAATTAGCGAAAGAGCGAGTGCAGCACGAAATGAAGGTGGAGGGTTTCGATGCAATGCACGAACGTCTTCGTTCGATCGATCCATCGCTCTACAAACAAATCCAACGCGAGCGTAATCCGCTACGGCTATACCGGGCATGGGAGCATTATTACGCCACCGGCGAACCGCTTGGTGAAGCTCGTAAGCGAACGGCGGAAGCATTTGAATTTGCACCCAATTACCAAGTACTCCAAGTGCCGCGAATAGAGCTATGGCGTCGCATTGAAATTCGGATCGATGAAATGCTAAAAGCTGGCTGGTTGGAAGAAGCCCGGAAGTTGAAGCAATCCGGAATAACACGAACGATGCCCGCCATGCGAGCGATTGGATACCGTGAATTATTCGATGTGCTGGACGGAATAATATCTCTCGAAGCAGCGAGAGAAAAGATCATTATTCGAACACGCCAATATGCAAAACGCCAGGTAACCTGGATGAAGAAATACACGGACGAAATTAGAAATTAGGAATTACGAATTACGAATTACGAAAAAGAAACCATAATAGAACTTAGTGCTTTCTATCGATGAACTCAAACACTCGGATAATATGCAGCAAAAAATTCCTAATTCCTAATTCCTAATTCAAATTTGTAATTCCTAATTCCTAATTTCAAATTATTCCATGTGGATTCGGCTTAAAAATATTCAGGTCTATGCGTATCATGGCGCGTACGAGCATGAGCGCGAGCATGGAGGACGCTTCGAGATCGATGTCGAGTTGCAAGCGAATCTCGATGCGGCGGCCCAATCCGATGATCTTGCCGATACGATAGATTACGTCAGATTGCAGCAAGCGGTCGTCGCCGTGAGTTCGGAGCGCCGCTACCATTTGCTCGAATCGTTTTCGAATGCCATAGCCGATCGCCTGTTAAATGATTTTCCTGCAACGGAAGTCATCGTGCGAGTCAGGAAACCGGGCGTCGCGGCCGGAGCGGTGCTCGATAGCGTCGAAATAGAATGCCGAAAACGTCGATAGACCATGCCGGAAGAACCAATCGTAGAACTCGCCCGTGTCTTTATTTCGCTGGGGTCCAACCTGGAGCCGCGGTTCGAGTATTTGCAAGCGGGCCTGACTGCACTTCGTACGTTAGGAGAAGTACCGAAGGTGAGCAAAATATATGAGACGGTCCCCGTCGGCGGAGTGCCTCAACCGGAATTTCTCAATGCTGTCGTCGAACTCGATACTACCTATGGGCCACTCGAATTGCTGGGCGCATTCAAAGAGATCGAAAAAAAACTGGGTCGGCAGCAGCGGCCTCGATGGCACGAGCGCGAAATAGACTTCGATATTCT
>DASZLH010000030.1:0-4628 GCA_035552495.1 Kapaibacterium sp. (SeqCode)
ATCGCTCCGGGGCAGCCACTGCTGAAGGTGCGGCCCGCAACCAAAATGGAATCGGGCGTAACGGTGCCACGCCTTACGCGCCCCGGCCGAGACCGGCTGGGCGAACAATCGCGGCATTTCAGCCGCCTAACAAACGGCGCGATCAAAGAAGAACCGGCTGCCACCCAACCAACAGGCCCGATCGTACCGCCCGCTACTCTGTCACTAGCTCCCGTTGCAATCGAGGCACCGAATATTACAGATGCCAATGAGTTGGACAACATCGATCGTACCGAAGCGATTGTGAATCCCGTTGGAGCGAAGCCACGATTGGAAACAAAGAGCATTCCTATAAGCGAACATGTTATTTTGGATGCGGCTCCGATTGCGCTCGGCGATGAAAAAGTCCTGAGTAACGAAGCGCTTCCCCATTCTGTGATGGACGAATATCAGGACATCGTCCGTGACCATCAGGCGCTCAGTAAGTCGGTCGCAAAAGAGATTGTTGCCGCGAAAAATACGCCATCCGATGAAGAGAGCGATCTCTTCCTGGAAGAAGGACGTAAAACGGTTGTTCCGGAAAATCCATATCTCGAAATTCTCAGCAAATTCCGGAATCCCGGATTCGATATTCTCACACCGGCCGATCCGAAAGACGCGCTCGATGCCGACGATGAAGAGCTTGCAAAAAAAGGCCGATTGCTCCGCGATAAGCTCGCGACCTTCGGAGTCGAGATCGAAAATATCACGGTAACTCCAGGGCCGGTCGTCACGCTCTATGAATTTACGCCTGCCGAAGGCGTGAAAGTTTCGCGTGTGGAAAACCTTACCGATGACATAGCGCTCGCAATGAAAGCGCGCGGCATTCGCATTATCGCACCTATTCCGGGACGCGGAACGATCGGAGTAGAAATTCCGAACGACGATCCGAAGATGGTCCGCATTCGTCCGCTCTTCGAAAGTGCGAGTTTTCGGAATACGAAAATGAACCTTCCGCTCGCACTCGGTAAGACAATCTCGGGCGATGTCTATATCGACGATCTGAATAAAATGCCGCACTTGCTCATCGCCGGCGCCACGGGGTCGGGCAAGTCGGTCGGAGTGAATGGCATCATTGCAAGCCTACTCTATGCGAAATCTCCGCGCGATGTAAAGTTCGTTATCATCGATCCGAAAAAGATCGAACTGTCGCTTTATAAAAAGCTCCGCAAACATTATCTCATCGTATCACCGGAAGCCGGTGAAGATATTGTGACGACACCCGCGTTCGCGGTGCTCGCGCTCAAAGCCGTCGAAATTGAAATGGAGCGGCGCTACGATAAGCTCGCGAAAGCGGCGGTCCGCTCGCTCGCCGATTACAACATAAAAGTCGCGCAGGGTAAGCTCCGCTCGACGCAGGAAGAACAGCACTATCACCTTCCCTACATTGTCGTTGTGATCGACGAGCTGGCCGACCTTATGATTACTGCCGCACGCGAAATCGAAGAGCCCATCTGCCGTATCGCCCAGATGGCCCGCGCCGTGGGTATCCATCTCATTCTTGCGACGCAGCGGCCATCCGTCGATGTAATCACCGGTGTTATCAAAGCAAACTTCCCGGCTCGTATGGCGTATCAGGTTGCCACGCGTGTCGATTCGCGCACTATTCTGGACTCCATGGGCGCCGAACAACTGCTTGGCAATGGCGATATGCTCTATCAGCCAAGCGGTACGCCGAAGCCCATCCGCCTACAATCGCCATTCATCTCGACCGAAGAAGTGGAAGCGATGATCGATGCCGTGGCCGATCAGGAAGGCGATAAGCTCAGCTACTCTCGCCCGTGGACGCTCCCCTCGCTCCGTCAGAAAGAAGGCAAAGGCGGCAGTTTCAACGACGACGAGGAAAGCCGCGACCCCTTATTCGAAGATGCGGCCCGTATCATCGTGCGTCACCAGCAGGGCAGCGTATCGTTATTGCAGCGGCGGTTGAAAGTTGGTTACTCCCGCGCGGCCCGCATTGTCGATGAACTCGAGCAATGCGGAATCGTCGGAGCCTTCGATGGCGCAAAAGCCCGGCAAGTCCTCTGCGAGACCGATGCTGAGTTGGATGTAGTGCTGGAAGGGTTGCGATAAGTTTCCAACGTTCAATCTGGCACGTTCCCCTCTTTTTTTGAGTTGAAAAAACATGGGCCGAACGAATTTCGCAAGTTTATGATATCACTTACAATCCAGCTTGATGACCGAACGAGCAATCAATTGCTCGAACTTTCACGTCGTGAGCACAAACGTCCGGAAGAAATTGCTACGGATGCGGTACGACGACGGCTTTTTACGGATTGGCTTGAGGGCATGAACTCAAAACTAAGCGACCGAGCGAAAAAGCTTGGATTCCAAAGTGAAGATGATTTCCTAAATGCGGTATCGTGAGAGTTTTCTTCGATACAAATGTTCTCTTTAGTGCATTCGGATTTCACGGCTTGTGTCTCGAAATATTACGAGAATGCGGATTGCACCATACCGTGGTGATTTCAAGTTATGTAATCGAAGAGCTTGAACGCAATCTTGCTTCTAAACTCGGCACGACCCCTGATGAATTAGCTGACATTAGAGAGCAGTTAATGGATCATTGCGAGATATTAGATAAATATCCAACTTTGGATGTAGATATCCGAGATATGACGGACCTTCGATTCTTTCTGCCGCAGTTGCCTCTAAATCATTTATACTAGTAACCGGTGATAAGGATTTGCTCGATCTCGTTGATTCTCCGATCCGCATACTCAATCCGCGCGAGCTGCACGATGTGCTGTTCACAACTCCATAATCTTCCACAGAATCGTAGCGATGTTTAGCCCTCTTTCGATCCCACAAATCGATCTCCCGCATCCTGGAATAAAACATTAAACGTCGTCAGGCTGCCATAGCAGCGAGTAATGTAGCCTTGTAATTCGACCTTCTCCCCTTCTTCAAGCTTGCTGCTGTTGACTTTTTGTTCGAGCACCCGAAGATTATTCCGAAGTGAGACGATCTTTTTAAAAAAGACTTCGAGATCGATTTCTTTCGGTTGCAGTGAAGGATCTTTCGGCTTCATGACGAGCGTGCCGTGGTAAAATTTCGGCGCGATCGAAACATCCGTATCGGGCGTAGTGAGTTTTTGATCGAGCGCCCGGGAAAAGGCGTCGTATGCTATGCGATAGACCTGGTCGATATCCATAGTCTAACCAACCGATGAGAGTAATACCAAGTTGCACGAAAGCTAGGATTGCCCTTGCACTATCTTTGGCGGTAAATATGCGCGGAGTGCGCCGCGCATACCGGGCACGCTAAACCGGGTCAGTTCGAATATCACTACACCGCTTTTTTTCATCTCAATGACAGGCATATCCGATCCGCTGGCTATGGCGCTTGCAAGTTTCGAGAGCAATGGATCGTGCCCGACGATCATCAGCGTTTCCGCATCCTTCCGTTTCGATGCGATGATCGACATGGCCGATTCCAGGTCCTTGCCGGGGCGAAGCCCCTCATTGCGTTCGTAGGTTGCGTCCGTCGCAAAAAATTCTTGCATGATGCGCGCGGTCTGGTCCGCGCGTGGAAGCGGGCTCGTAACGATGAGTTCGGGCGCTTCGAAATCGCAGGATTTCAGGAGCTTCGCCATCGCCGCAGTTATTTTGCGTCCCTTCTTACTGAGTTCGCGCTCGTCGTCGCTCGGAGCCGGAGTATCGGCATCACCATGGCGGACTATATAAAGCAGCATTTTTTTAGTTAGAGAAGTGAAAGTAATTAGTATCCTGATATTGGTCTTTGCAGCCGGCTGCACTCGGAAGGAGTCTCCGCCGCGCCCGGCCGATTCGAGTACCACAGCAAATGCCGTGCAACAAATGCAGGGTAAAACTATGCGTACATTTCGCGGGCCCGCCGATATTTTGGGAGACACCACGAAAAATCAGCGAAATCCGAAATTTGTACATCAAAAATAAAAAGGCTGCTTCCCTATCAGAAAGCAGCCTTTATCGTTACAGCTTTTTTACTGCGGCTCTTTCCGTTCCGATGGGTTCATACTCATCACTGCCCCGTGTGGTGCGCGCTTCACGCCTGACCCGCGAACCATCCAAAATTGTGGTGAATACGGTGGACGTCCACGGAACATCTCCACATTATCGAATCGATCAATCCAGCCGATAAAAAGCGGGATCGAGTACAAAAAAGTAACGGGCTGATCGTCCACTATAATATGTTGTAGCCTTTTGCTCATGTCGAACCGTTTTGCTTTATCGGGCTCGGTCTCGATAGCAGTCATGAGCTGGTCGGCTTCCGGATCGCTGAAGCAATAATAATTCGATCCTTTATCCGCGATTTGCTGAGAATTCCAAAGCTGATTGATATCGTCCTCAATGCCAGCGTTTCCGACCCATCCACCATAGCAGGCATCATAATTATGAGTCTTCGTATTCTCGAGATAGACCGACCATTCGATTGCGGCAACGCCCGCATCGATTCCAGCTTTTTTCAGTTCGTTCGATACGACCAGAAGTATTTGTTTTCTGGTTTCATTGCCACTATTCACCTGGAATGTAAACTTGAAGGGGGTCAATTTTCCGTCGATTGTTTTTTGAAGAATGCCATCGGACCCCGGAGCCCAGCCATCCTCCGTAAGCATCTTCTTCGCTGCC
>DASZLH010000031.1:0-6601 GCA_035552495.1 Kapaibacterium sp. (SeqCode)
ATAGCTATGATATTTATGAAAAAGCGATTCGACATGAATAATAATCTGAACCGGGATTTATGAGATTAATTGGATTTTTGGGATGGTTTTAAATACGAGGTTACCTCTCTAAAATCATGCTATACTATTTATTCCCCTGCATCCCGATTCCATGAGTCCAACTGGACAGCCGTTCGATCGGTTTCTCGGGTACTGTGACAGCGCATTCATTCGTGCCGGGAATAATGCAAACTAAAGTCCAGTTGTCCGCCGTTTACGGGCAGTCGTGTGACAGCCCCTCAACGGAACCCACTATCGGCAGAATTCAGGTAATGAACATCATTCTCTTTGGCCCTCCGGGCGTCGGCAAAGGCACGCAGGCAATGCGTCTTGCGGCCTCGCACCATTTGCTCCATATTTCTACCGGCGATATTCTTCGCGCGGCTATTGCCGAAGGGACGCCGCTCGGCAATACGGCCCGGACGTTTGTCGAATCGGGCGGGCTTGTTCCGGATGAAATTATCATTGGTCTTGTCCGCGAAGTATTGCAGATGAACTCCGGTCCTGCTAAAGGTTTTCTGCTCGATGGCTTCCCACGAACGCTCGAACAGGCCCGCGCGCTTGACGATCTTTTTGTCGAGCTTGGCATTTCGGAAGTTCGTATCGTAATGCTGACCGCGCCCGAAGAAGAGCTTGTCGCTCGAATGATCCGCCGCGGCATGGAACTGGGCCGCAAAGATGACACACCCGAAACGATCCGCCATCGCCTGCAAGTCTATTACAAACAAACGGAACCGGTGAAAGCCTATTACGAATCGACACGCGACGTCGATCTTGTCGATGGATTGGGCACCGTCGAAGAGATCACCGATCGACTGCTCGATGTCCTGCAGTCCCAACGTGTACCATCCGGAAAGCGCTGATGGCTGCTATGATCGAGGAAGTTCGCGAGCAACAGGAACAGGGCCTGACCTACAAAACAGCCGGCGTCAATATCGATGCCGGTGAAGAATTAGTCCGGCGCATCAAACCGCTCGTTCGCCGAACGTTTAACGATCGTGTGCTCACAGATATTGGCGGCTTTGGCGGCCTCTTCGATGCCCGGTTTCCCGGAATGCAATTTCCCGTGCTCGTCTCCAGTACGGACGGAGTCGGCACGAAGATAAAAGTTGCGATCGAAGCGAATAAACACGATACCGTCGGACAGGACCTCGTTAATCATTGCGTCAACGATATTCTTGTCTGCGGCGCGCGCCCGCTATTTTTTCTCGATTATTTTGCGAGCGGCAAACTGAATGTCGATGAAGGTGAAGCCGTCATTTCCGGTTTCGTCAAGGCGTGCGAGGAAAACGAGTGCGCGCTCATTGGCGGCGAGACTGCTGAAATGCCGAGCATGTATGCTGCGAACGATTACGATCTCGCAGGCACGATCGTCGGTATCGTCGAGCGCGATCGAATGTTTCGCCGTGAGAATGTCGCAGAAGGCGATGTGTTAATCGGCTTGCCCAGTACGGGACTTCACACTAATGGATTTAGTCTTGCTCGCAAGGCCCTTTTTGCAAAATACAATCTCGATGATTCTCCCGCAATGCTCGATGGGAATACTATCTCGGATGCGCTGCTAAAGATACATCGGTCCTATCTGCATCCAGTAAGTCGCTTGCTCGAAACGTTCGAGCCGAGCAGAGATATTCACGCGCTTAGCCATATTACGGGCGGTGGTATTATCGGAAATACTTCACGCGTTCTGCCGGAAGGGCTCGTTCTTTCCATTGACTGGGACGCTTGGGAACGTCCACCGATATTCCGATTGATTCAAGAAGCGGGAATGGTCCCGGAAGACGATATGCGCCGGACGTTCAATCTTGGCATTGGATTGATTTTGATTGTGCCAAACGAAACTTCGGTCGCCGTCGAGGATGCGCTTCGGGAATGTGGCGAGCAGCCAATTCGAATGGGCCGTGTTGTCCGAAAGTAATTCTATTACACAATCGAACGAGACCGATCGCTTAGATCGAGTTCTCGCCACGCACTTTCATCTCGCGGCGTTTCGTCCCATGCAGCGCGAGGCGATCGAGAGCGCACTCGCGGGCCGCGATACGCTGGTCGTTATGCCGACGGGCGGTGGAAAATCGCTCTGCTATCAGTTGCCTGCATTGCTGTTGCCAGGAATCACGCTAGTTATTTCGCCGCTCATCGCATTGATGCAAGACCAGGTCGATCGGCTGCAAAAACTTCGAATTCCGGCGATCGCACTTAATAGCACATTGACTTACGCGCAATCCCGCGCGCTCATTCGGCGCGCACAGACTGGCGAGATCAAGGTAATCTTTGCGGCTCCGGAGCGTCTCGAATCGTCGCCATTTCGTGAAGAGCTTGCTTCGCTCAATATCTCGCTGCTCGCGATCGACGAAGCGCATTGCATTAGCGAGTGGGGACACGATTTTCGAACGTCCTATCGGCGGCTTCCGCAGTCGTTCGAAATGTTTGGCGCAAACGAGCGCTCCAATGGTAAACGTCCACCGATCATCGCTCTTACTGCCACGGCGACGCCGGAAGTTCGCGCCGATATTGTGAAGCTACTCACGCTCAGTGACCCGCTCGAAATCGTGACGGGATTCGAACGGCCCAATCTTTCCTACGGAGTATTGCGCGAATCCGATAAAGAGTCGAGGCTGCGCGATATTATTGCTTCGACGGCTCACGGCTCTGCTATTGTGTACGGCTCCACGCGAAAGTCGGTCGAGGCGATCACACGAATGCTCAGGCAATTCGGGCACGTTGCCGATAGTTATCATGCGGGCGTCCCTCTCGAGTTACGTAAGAACGTGCAAGATAATTTCCTATCTGGTAAAACGCCTATCATCGTAGCAACGAGTGCGTTTGGAATGGGTGTCGATAAACCCGACGTGCGCGTCGTCGTGCATTACGATGTGCCGGGCTCTATCGAGGCGTATTATCAGGAAGCGGGCCGTGCAGGACGGGATGGCAACCCAGCGCACGCTATTCTTTTTTTTAATTCGAACGATGCTCGCACGCAGGAATTTCTTATCCGCTCGAACTTCCCGACCGAAGCGGAAATAAAAGCGGTCTATCATGCGCTGCACGAAATCGCGGGGAATGCCATTGGCTCGATCTACCCCGGCATTCTCGTGACCGACAATAGGGCGATCGCGCAGAGAATTGTCAAACCAAATTCTTCGATCGAGCGCATCGTCGAAGTGCTCGAACGTTCGGGGCATGTTCATTATCATCGCGGACTTTCGCGCGATGGGCGCGCACGCATTCGGTTCACAGCGCCCAACACCCGTATTAACGAAGTCATCTTCAAATCGAACAGCAAACATTTGAAGGATACGCTTGGCGCGCTGGTTCGTACACTCGGGCCAGAAGCATTCGAGAAAGAAGTTTTTCTCGACGAGCATGCACTCCTCGAACATCGCTCGCTCGATCGAGATAATTTCCTGCTTGCCATTCGCACAGCCGAAGGACTGGGACTCTTGCGCTATACCACGGCGATGAGGCCTAAATCTGGTATCACGATCTATCATCTTTCGCTTCCAATAGAACGGCTGCCGTTGCAGTACCTCGACGTAGGGGCGAAAGAACTTGAACTCCGATTGGAGGCAAACTTGCAAAAGCTACAAGCAATGGTCGCGTATGCTTCGGAGTGGTCGTGCCGGCGCAATACTATCCTCCATTATTTCGGGGAGCATCCGCACGGTCTGTATTGCGGCACCTGCGATGTCTGTGTGGCGAGAAGCCGGTAATCTATTTTATCCCGACCGAATCTTTGATCGTATTATAGACCGCTTCCGCGTGCTTCGGATCGCCTCCTAATGCCGAAGTCTGCGCAAGATAATCAACGCGAGAAGTATGATGCCGGCGATACACCGTGTCAAGCATCGACTTCACGACGCCCGAATCCAAGCCGGGTTTAATATTTGCGCGCGTTCGCATGAGATCGAGCGTGGTACTAATATATCCAGTGTCATCTGAAGAAAGTCCACCCTTCTTGCTGCATCCGATTGCTACGACCGAGCACAGTAAAGCCACTGCAATTCGCTTCATAGTGCCGCCAGTCCTCGTTCGATGTCTTCGAGCAGGTCTTCCACATCTTCGACACCGACGCTCAGTCGCACAAGACCCGGTGTAATGCCAAGCTCGCGCCGCCGCTCTTCCGGCACGGAGCCGTGCGTCATCGTCACCGGATGGCAGACGAGCGATTCGACACCTCCCAGGCTTTCGCCCAGTGTAAAATATTTCAGAGCGCCCGTAAATGCACGAGCTTTCTCCTGGCTTCCAGTTTCGAGCGAGATCATTCCGCCAAAGCCTTTCATTTGTGATAGCGCAAGTTCGTGCTGCGGATGTGTTGCAAGTCCGGGATAATAAACGGCTTTGATGCGATCATCGGCAGTCAGCCGCTCGGCAATGATTTGTGCGTTATCGCAATGCGCGCGCATACGGAGCGCGAGCGTTTTTACGCTGCGCAATAGCAGCCAGCAATCGAACGGCGATGGCACAGCCCCACATGCATTCTGGTAAAACTTAATCTTCTCGGCGTATTCCGAATTCGAAGTCACGATAGCGCCGCCCAAGACATCCGAATGCCCGCCAATATATTTCGTAGCCGAATGCAGCGTGATGCCAATTCCAAAATCGAGAGGGTTCTGCAAATACGGAGACATAAACGTATTATCGACAACGCTAATCAGTTTATGCTCTTTCGCGAGTTTACCGAGCGCGGCGAGATCGGTCAAGTTCATCATCGGGTTCGTCGGAGTCTCGGCGTAGATCAAGCGCGTCTTTGGCGAGATCGTCTGGCGAATCTCTTCGACGCGGCTCATGTCTACGAAGGAGAATGTGATTCCCATCGGTTCGAGAATTTTCGAGAAGTATCGATACGTCCCGCCATACATATCCTTGCCAGCGATCACATGATCGCCCGGCTTCACCAGCGAAAGTGCGGCTGCAATTGCTGACATTCCGGAAGCGAACGAAAACCCGAATGTGCCATTTTCGAGCGCCGCAAGATTTGTTTCAAGTGCCTCACGTGTCGGATTGATCGTACGTCCATAATCATACTTAACATGCTCGCCAAGCGTGTGCTGCGCGTAGGTCGTCGATTGATAGATCGGCACGGTAACGGCGCCGGTGAGTTGTTCCGGTTCTTGTCCGGCATGAATGGCGGTAGTGCTAAAACCTGACATAGATTTTTATTGAAATCAGAGAAAAGGATTGATGATACGAACTCCCTCGATGAGTTGATTGTGCTGGAAGTCCTCGGAATATAAGGTGGAGCAATTCGCCTCGATGGCGGAGGCGAGAATGAGGCTGTCGTAGTAGGAATAATGATACCTCTGGGCAAGTTCAATTGCCTTTCCTATGGTCGTTACACTGACGGTCTCGATGGAGAACAAATCGATGATTTCAGAAATTACCCTCTGAATTTCGATCCAGGAGTATTGGCGTTTCTTCGAAAGAACATTGCAGCACTCGGATAATACTTGTGTGCTGATTATTGCATCGGACCGAAGCCGAACTTCGCCGGCTAATTGAGCCTTCGATATCTCGTTCGAAGTGTAATAATAGAGTATTACATTGGAATCCAGGAAGGCTCGTGTCATCGTTCATTCGCCTCATCCCGATTGAATTTCCATCCTTTGGTATCGAGACGAATGGCTGTAAAGTGTGACAAGACTTCTTCAACAGAAGAAAATCGCTTTTGCCCATTCTCACCTATATCATTCATCGTAATTTCTATTGTCTTTCCCCTCAGTTCTTCAGGAACTTCCAATATAATCGACTTCTCAGTAGGTGTAATAATTTGTGTAAACATGATTTTTATCCTTCCTATTTTCTTCCTCCTAATTATACAAAACCTGATTGACCGAACTTCGTTTCAATTGGCAGTCAGCGCATTAGCATCATCGGTAGCTTCTCGACGTGCCCATTCTGCCGAACGAGGCACGCATAAATGCTCTCGGGCAAATTTGGAGAGGCGTTCCATACGTCGTTATGAGTGTATCGTGCCTTGTGCGAAGGGCAATTCCGAGCGCCTAAATTTTCCTACAAATACTCCAGCACATCGTGCCGGGTCACGATACCGGTCACGCGGCCGAATTCTTCGATGAGTACGGCGGGCGAATTTTTTAGCAACGCGACGCAGCTCTTGATACCCTCCGATTCATTGACGACCGGGAATGATGGCTCCATCACATCGATGATCGGTTGCTCTAAAATATCGCGGTCTTCCAGCGCGCGCGACATCAGACGCGATTCCCTGACCGAACCCACCGATTTTCCTTCCGAGTCGATAACCGGCAATTGCGAAATGCCCGAATCGTTCATGCGGCTGATAGCATCACGGACAGAATCGTGCGGCGAAATGCTGACGAGTTTCTGAACAGAAGATCGCTTAAGATCTGCCAGCACGCCGATTGAAAGTCGCTCCGTTTCTAGCAAGCGTTTCTCTTTCAGCCATTCGTCCGAGTGGTGTTTGGTCAGGTAGCGCTCACCGGTATCGCAGATGATCGTTACGATCACGCTGCCCTCCGGCGCTCGTTCGGCTACACGCAGCGCGGCCCAGACGTTCATGCCAGAGGATCCGCCGCATAAAATC
>DASZLH010000032.1:0-10842 GCA_035552495.1 Kapaibacterium sp. (SeqCode)
GAAAAAGTATGGTCTTTATCAAAATTATAATACCCATTAAAGTACGTTCCGGGCGCCAAATTGAAATTCCATGTTTTTCCACCGTCATCGGTCAGAATCGTTGAAGCGTCCGGATAGGCATCCGAATGAGGGTAATAAGCAAGCAGAATCCCATGCTGTGCATCGGAGAACTGCATATCGACAGCCTGCCAGTGCGGCAGGCTGTAAACTTGCTCCCAATGCCCGGAAACCTGAGCGAAGCTCTCTCCGGCACTCAGAAATAGGAAACTGAGTACGATTGGAATGAGACGCTTAGCTCCGTTGCGAATGCAATGCCGCTCAGGTAGTGGTTTTGGACTTCGTGCAGTTAGATGCGCCACCATCGAAATAAAAAACGCGTTCCTTCGATCATGAACTCTCTCTCAAATATACGGCATGATTATTACCCTCTCCTCGAATCAGGAAAGGGCTGCCATCCACTCTCGCAATAGAGCTTCGTCTCTATTCGATTTCAAACCTCGCCGATGCGGTGCGACCGCCTGAAGTCAGACGAAGAATATAACTTCCCTTCAGCAATCCGCGAAGATCGAAACGGGTCTCGTTTTCGTCTGTGGGTGCGACCGACATTCTCGCGGCGCGCACTTGCCTGCCCAGCACATCGAAGATTTCGATCTGGGCGGTGGGACCGCTCGCCCGAAAATGAAGTGCAATATCCGACTGCGCCGGGTTCGGCTGTAGCGCATCGATGCCGAAGGCAGACGTGGATGTTTCCGCGACGGAAGACACGACGCCATTCCCCTGAAGCAAAGAAGTATCTTTCAACTGATGCCGGAATGGACTGACAAGATTGGTACTCCAGTTCATCTGAGCTGTCGCGCCACCGCTGACGGTCGGATGGAAACAGAACACGAAATTGGCACTTCCGCCGGGAGGTATCGTATCCGGCAACAGAGCATCGTCACCGAACGAAAACTCACTGCTTACATTTTGCAGGACCCAATTCTTATCGATGATAAGCGTGCCATTGCCTGTATTCTGTATCGTGATTGAATGACAGACTGTATCGCCCACCGCCACATTTCCGAAATCGTAATCGGATGCTATGATGATCGGCGTAACGCCGGATGCGCGCACGAGATAATTAGTAGCCAAACACCCGAGTGGAATAACAAGACTATCTCGATGCGCAAACGTATCGACCGAATTAAAGCAGACCGTAAATTGCACCGAATCGCCAGCGTGCATGACTTTCGGGAGCGAAGGATTCGACAAGACGCTAAACGATTTATCTCCATACGCGAAATGCGGTGGATAGACCGTTATCGTATCGCTCGAACCCGTCTGCTGCACGACCATCGAGAACGTAGAGCAAGCTTGCGCTCCCGCATCGACTTTGAGCATCGAATCCTTCGTACTCGATAAGGTATATTCTATCGCTATACTCCGCAACTCGATGATGGTATCGTTGCCAGAGCGGTCGGTCACGAGAATGGCAGCGTAGGAATCTCTCGTAACATCGTTGATGATTACATCGAAGCTAACGCTGGTATCGCCAGGTATAAATTGTGGAGGATTCGGAAAGATGCTCGCATTGTAGCTGACGTGCGGCGGCCGTGTGAAGATACCATTCGGATCGTTCAGCAATTCAACGTCGGCGATTCCCTGATCGCCCGGCAATATATCGGTTACTCGGACGCTCCAACGATCGCACTCACGGGTAATGCTCGTTCTCGGTTTTGGCTCTAAAGTCCGCGCGCCATAGAGCATTCCGCACGGCGCGGCATATCCCCAGGCACCGGTACTCGTCACGTCCTCGGTGCGCCCGTAGGAGTAGCAGACGAACGGCGTATTCCCATAAATGAAATAATCTCCTGACGCAACGCGACTGGTAATTCCCGTGAGTTCTGGATGGAGAGGAATCTGATAACTGGCGAGCTTCGGGTAACTCGAAAGTGGCGTGCCAGGTCCGCCATTATAGCTAATTCTGATATTTCGAAGTGAGTCTTTCGTCGTAATAATATTGATAAACTGGAAGCCATGATAATAAGAATTTTGCGGGACTTTAAAGACCGCCACATTCTCGAACCGGGCAAGCGCAACCACATTTTGTTCGTTCGGCGTCGTGTAGGCGTAATCGTCGGGAGCGCCATTGTCCTGAAAATAATCGTACATGACCGGATACATTTTTTTACGCATCCCATCCTTATCCTTCGAAGAAACAATCAGATCGATGGCGTCCGTCACATTTTCCCATTGTGCTGCCGGAGTTTGGAATGCCGATACCGGCTCCGTCCTTGGAAAAGTAGCTCCTGCGCCGATCCATCCGTCCATATTGCCGGCGTTGGTGTTGTCCGAAAGCACGCGATATAAATCGCCAACACCGGTTACATTAGATTCCGATGGCGGAAGAAATGGAATCGAAACGAATTCGGAGTCCCACGAATCGACGGGCGTCATTTCTTCGACCATGACGTCGCGCACATCCTGCCCGGTCGATATACCTGCACCGGGAAGACCGAGCAGCCCGCGCTCCTGACCGCCCAATACGGCGATCGGTTTGTCGGAGACGATATCGGAGCCGGTAAGATCGTTCAAACTGTTATCGGCCTGGGAACGGACCCAATAGACCTGACCGCGCGCAAGCTGAATATGAACCGGATGCGACGTTCCATTCGAGCCATCGCCGGAGTTCTTTCCGATCACTCCTGACTTCGTCGTAGCATTCGGCGTAAAGACGATATTCGTATTATCGTAGGCAGCGATAATCATAAATTCGGAACTCGTCGAGTCCCTAAACGGCGCTGGCGAGGGATTGTCCTGCAATGGGTTATCGAAATAGCATGCTGTAACGTAATGCGTGCCGAGTGCGCTCGTCGGAATACCCATATACAGCCCGCCAGAATTCGAGCCCTCCATATAGAACTGCACCGTGACCGGATAATTCGATACAATATGAGCTGCTTTATATTGCGGCGTTTCACCGGGCATTGCCGGAGTCATCATTCCGGACGGAATCTGCATTTGCAAACATCTATCCTGCTGGACTATGTGAGTGGTTCCACCGATCTCTTTTCCATCCGAGCCAAAATAGCTCACGGTAACCGTATTATCGTTCGTGAGCGAACAGATCAAAATATAGGCATTACTGCCTGTTCCATTAATCGGATTACCTACCTCGCCACCGGCAGGCATGTAGCCAAGATAAAAATCCCGGCCATACGAATCGATACCACGAGCACCCTGCGCATGGCTGGAACCGCTTGTCAGGAAAAAAAGCCCGGTAATAGCGAAAATCCCCCAAATGAGACGGAACAACTGTTTCATAAGCTATGAAGAAATAGTACTAATGCAAGAACGTCGAAATCTGGAAACGTTACATCTCATTTTACAATAGAGCTTCGTCCCTATTCGATTTCGAAGCGTGCGGATGTGGTGCGATCGCCTGAAGTCAGACGGAGAATATAGCTTCCCTTCGGCAATCCGCGAAGATCGATCTCGCGCTCGGAGGAGCCGGAATTTACGTGCTCGCTACGGACTTGCCTGCCCAGCACATCGAATATCTCGATCTCGGCAGTAGGGCCATCCGAATGGAATGCCACCGTGATCTGCGACTGCGCAGGGTTTGGCCGCAGCCCATCGATGCCGAAGGCGAGTGATGCTTTCTCTTTAACACCAAAAAGCGCGTTCGTTACGAGAAGAGTATCGGTGTATGTTCTACCCGATTGATCACGGGCTCTTACAACAAGATACGCCGTGCGCGTTGGATAACCTTTGTTAGGATCGGGATGAAATTGGATATCGACCCAAACGGAATCATTCTCACCCAGCACCCAAGCCTGTAATTCAAATGGCATATACCCCGGTTGATCGCCGATGATTGAGAAATCTGTTGAATCCGGTCCGATGATACTGACGCCAGTCACGGTAATATCGCTGCCCGTCGCCCCCGTCGATGGATTGACCAGCCATACTCGTTCTGTATCATATCCATCGGCTTTCGCGGTAAACTGCTGAAGGTGGGGATTCCAGTTTATGCTAGGCTGCGTAGCATATCCAAGTAAGAGGGATGTATCCTTTAGCTGTCGCAAAAATGGGCTGACGAGATTCGTACTCCAATTCATCTGAGCGGTTGCGCTTCCCCTGACAGTCGGATGGAAGCAGAAATCGAAATTAGCATTTTTGCCTGGAAGTATCGTATCGGGCAGCAATGAATAGTCACCGAATGAAAACTCACCGCTTAAATTATGCAGGACCCAGTTCTTATCGAGAATAAGCGTCCCCGTACCGACATTCCGTACATTGACCAGATGACATTCCGTATCGCCCACCGGCACATTGCCGAAACTGTAATCGGATGCTATGATAATCGGCGTCACGCCGGAGGCGTACACATGATAATTAGTATCGAGGCACCCGACCGGAATAACGAGACTATCCCTGTGCGCGAACGTATCGACGGAATTAAAGCAGACCGTAAATTGCACCGAATCGCCGGCGCGCATGACCTTCGGGAGCGTGGGATTCGCCGAGACGCTAAACGATTTATCCCCATACGCGAAATTCGGTGGATAGACCGTCACAGTATCGCTCGAACCCGTCTGCTGCACGACCAACGAGAACGTAGAGCAGACCTTCGCGCCGACATCGACTTTTAACATCGTCGCGCTCGCGCTCGATAAGGTATATTCTATCGCTTTGCTCCGCAACTCGAGTACGGTATCGTTGCCGGAGCGGTCGGTCACGAGAATGGCAGCGTAGGAATCTCTCGTAACATCGTTGATCTGCACATCGAAGCTGACGGCAGTATCGCCGGGTACAAATTGCGGCGGATTAGGATAAATGCTTGTATTGTAGCTGACGTATGGCGGCTCTGTGAAGATACCATTCGGATCGTTCAGCAGTTCGATGGTGGCAATACCCGGATTTCCCGACAGTGTGTCGGTCACTCGAATGTTCCACCGATCGCACTCACGGGTAATGCTCATTCTGGGCTTCGGCGTTAAAGTCCGCGCGCCATAGAGCATTCCGCACGGCGCGGCATATCCCCATGCGCCGACCTGGATCACGTTCTCGGTACGTCCGTAAGAGTAGCACGCGAATGGCGTGTTGCCATACATAAAATAATCTCCTGGAGCAACGCTGCAGGTAATTCCCGTTAGTTCGGGATGATTGGGAATTCGATAGGTGGCGAGCTTCCGATAACTCGAAAGAGGAACTGGTGGGCCGCCATTATAGACGACGTTAATCTTCGCGACCGAGTCCTTCCAGGTAATAACATTGATAAACTGGAAGCCATGATAATAGGAATTTTGCGGGACTTTGAAAACAGCCACATTCTCGAAGCGGGCAAGCGCGACGACGTTCTCCTCGTCGGGCGCTGTGAAAGCATAATCGTCTTGTGCGCCGTTATCCTGAAAATAATCGTACTGCACCGGATACATTTTTTGCCGCGTTCCATCGTCGTTCGTCGAGGAGACAAGTAAATCGACGGCATCCTGAACATTAGCCCAATTTGCCGCCGGGTTCTGGAAGGGCGCAACTTGCTGCGAGACCGGATTCGAGCCAATTTCGTAAAGACTCATCGAGCCGGCGTTAGCGGAATCCGCAATGCAGCGATACAAATCGCCGACGCCATCGGTGGATGCATTGGCTTCCTGCGGCGGAAGAAACGGGATCGAGACGAATTCCGAGTCCCACGAGTCCACTGGCGTCATTTCTTGTATCATCGTATTTCGCACATCCTGCCACAACGATTCTCCTGAACCGGGCTCGCCAAGCAACGCGCGTTCCTGACCGCCCAGAACGGCAATCGGTTTATTCGCGTCGATCGTCGAGCCGGTCAGGTCATTATTGCTGTTATCGGCGCGCGATCGTACCCAATAGACTTGCCCTCGCGCAAGCTGAATATGCACGGGATGCGGCGTGCCGGTCGCGCCATCGCCGGAGTTTTTTCCGATGACCCCTTTTTCTGTGGTAGTATTTGGGACAAAGGTAACCGATGTATTATCATACGCAGCGACGATCATAAATTCGGAGCTTGTCGAATCGCGATAGGGCGCTGGCGAAGGATTGTCCTGCAAGGGATTGGCAAAATAGCAGGCCGGGACGTAATGCTTGCCCAGCGCGCTCGTCGGAATACCCAAATAGAGCCCGCCCGAGTTCGAGCCATCCATGTAGAACTGCACCGTGACCGGATACTTCGATACAATATGCGCCGCCTTGAATTGCGGTGTTTCACCCGGAAGATCCGGAGTCATCATCCCCGAAGGGACCATGACCTGCCAGCACCGGCCCCTCTGTATCGTGTGAGAACTTCCACCGATCTCCGTCCCATTGTCACCAAAATAGCTTACGGTAACCGTATTATTATTGGTGAATGAACCGATCAGGATATAGGCGTTGCGGACCTGCATACCTCCATCCGAAGAATTGGGTTCGCCACCGGCAGGCATGTAGCCGAGATAAAAATCCCGGCCATACGAATCGATGCCGCGAGCGCCCTGCGCCCGGCCGGAGCCGGTTGCTAAGAAAAAAAGTCCGGTGATAGCGAAAATCCCCCAAATGAGACGGAACAACTGTTTCATAAGCTATGAAGAAATGGTACACCTACAAGAACCGCGAAGCCTGAAAAGGTTACACATCGAACTCGCAATGTGGATAACTTTTCAGAAGAGGGATGAGAGAAACCTATGTAGCTTCGAATAGGGAAGTATCGCGGGGGCGCGGCTCGATGCCGAAATGCTTATAGGCGAGCTTCGTCGCTTCGCGTCCGCGAGGAGTACGTGCGAGGAAGCCTTCCTGGATCAGAAACGGCTCGTAGACTTCTTCGATCGTGCCCCCCTCTTCGCCAACTGCTACAGCGACCGTATTCAGCCCGACCGGCCCGCCGCTAAATTTTTCGATGATCGTAAGCAGGATGCGCTTGTCCATTTCGTCGAGGCCGTGCTCATCGACTTCGAGCGCCTTGAGCGCAATGAGCGCGATCTCGCGGGTGATACGTCCGTCGCCTTTGATCTGCGCGAAGTCACGCGTCCGGTGGAGCAAGCGGTTCGCGATACGCGGCGTCCCACGCGAGCGCCGGGCCAGTTCCATCGCGCCTTCGTTATCGACTTCGAGAGAAAGCAAACGCGCGCTGCGCTCGACAATTTTTTTGAGCGACATCGCCGGATAATAATCGAGCCGGTTCGTAATACCAAAACGCGAACGCAGCGGCGCCGAGAGCAAACCCGCGCGCGTCGTCGCGCCAACGAGCGTGAACGGCTTCAGTTCGATCTGGATCGAACGCGCGCTGGGGCCGGAGTCGATCATGATGTCGAGCTTGTAATCTTCCATCGCGGAATAGAGATACTCCTCGACAACTGCGGAGAGCCGGTGAATCTCGTCGATGAAGAGCACGTCGCCTTCTTCGAGCGTCGTGAGCAGGCCGGCGAGGTCGCCCGCTTTTTCGAGCACAGGACCGGAAGTGGTTTTGATCTGCGCCTTCATTTCATTGGCGATAATATGCGCGAGCGTCGTCTTGCCGAGTCCGGGCGGGCCGGTAAAAAGCACGTGATCGAGCGCCTCGTTACGCCCGCGCGCCGCCTGAATAAAAATACGAAGGTTTTCGATGATCGATTCCTGCCCGGTGAATTCGCCGAACTCGCGCGGCCGCAGCGAACGCTCATACTCAGCCTCGATACGATCGGGAGTTGTTGCTTCGCTGCGTTTCGCCATTATAAAAAATTAAAATTATATCTTTCCAACGTACTTTAAATTCAGACTGTGCCAATAGTAGAATGAACTTCCCCGATAAACCAATCGTCCCGGACGAGATCGACAACATGCGCGATATCCAACGAGATCATTCGGTCGTGCTCCAGGAACGGCACGCGCTCGCGGATAAGCTCGCGAGCTTTGCCGGAGCCGCGTCCGGGAGCAAGCGGTTTTAAAAAGTCGATACCCTGCGCCGCGCAAAGTAATTCGATTGCAATCACGCGATGCACATTTTCGACGACCGTTCGAAGCTTCAGCGCCGCGATCGATCCCATCGAATTGTGATCTTCCTGATTGGCACTCGTTGGAATCGAATCGACGCTCGCCGGATGTGCCAATACTTTATTTTCGCTCACGAGCGCCGCGGCGGTATATTGCGCGATCATCAGTCCGGAGTTGAGTCCGCCATGCTGCGTGAGAAACCTCGGCAACCCGAACGAGAGCGACCCGTTGACGAGCCGTTCGATGCGCCGCTCGGAGATATTGGCAAGCTCCGAGAGCGCGATCGCCAGATAATCGAGCACGAACGCGACCGGCTCGCCGTGGAAATTTCCTCCTTCGAGATGGGAGCCGGGTATCGGGTTTCGGGTATCGGGTTTCAGAAATGCAGATTCACTTGTGTCCGGAATAATCAAGGGATTATCGGTGGCCGAATTAATTTCGACGGTCAGCACGCGTTCAGCAAATTCGATGGTGTCGCGGACCGCTCCATGCACTTGCGGAATGCAGCGGATCGAGTAGGCGTCCTGCACGCGCGGGTCGTTCTCCAGATGCGACTGCCGTATTTCACTGCCCTCGATGAGCCGCAACAGATGCTCGGCCACGTAACGCTGCCCCGGATGCGGGCGCGCGGCATGAACCCGGGGATCGAACGCGGTATCCGTCGCGCGCAATGCTTCGAAGGACATCGAGGCGGCAATATCGGCGAGTTCGGCAAGCTGCTTCGCGCGAGTTAGCGCAAGGCAGCCGATCGCCGACATCATTTGCGTGCCGTTGATAAGAGCAAGCCCTTCTTTCGCGTCGAGGACGAGTGGTTCAATCCCTGCTTTTAAAAGAGCCTCTTTAGCAGACATATACACTCTATCGGATTTATTCTGTCCTGTTGGCACCGTTACAAATCCCTCACCGGTCATCGCGAGCGCAAGATGCGCGAGCGGCGCGAGATCGCCGGAAGAACCAACGCTTCCGCGCGATGGAATCACAGGCAATACATCGTGGGCCAGCAGTTTCAGTAATTGCTCGATCGCGATCAGCCGAATGCCGGAGCAGCCTTTGGCAAGCGCGTTCGCCCGAAGCAAAAGCATCGCCCGCACGACTTCCGGCGAAAGCGGTTCGCCGACTCCCGCGCTGTGCGACCGCAATAAATTCTGCTGGAGCGTGCGAAGGTCTTCGCGCGGGATACGCACATTCGCAAATTCACCAAAGCCCGTTGTGACGCCGTAGATCGTCTCACCGCGCTCGACCCATTGCTCGACCAGTTGCCGCGAGCGGCCAACGCGCTCTTGCGCTTCGTCCGAAATTCGAAACTCGGTTTCCTTCCGCTCGGAAGCGCGGGCAACATCTTCGATCGCAAGCGATTCGCCGTCCAGTATTAACAAATGAGAATCCTTTCTGCACAAAAATACGTAATTGTCTGAAGTTCGATCGTAGAATTGTCTGAACCTGGGTTTATAAGATTTTGGGATCAAGACGATTTAGCATGATTTTAAATTTGACTGCTGTAAGCTCAATCCCAAAATCATTTTAATCCCAAAAATCCTGGTTCAGACAAAATGATTTTATATCACAACATTCGCGCACTCTACACACCGCTCGGATTTTCGGCAAAGCGTGGCGCGGAGATGCGTGATGTGCTAAAAGTCGAGCGTGCTTGTATCCTCGTCCGCGACGATGGAACGATCGAATATGCCGGACCGGAATCGAGCAAACTTCAGAGCTTATCGCCCGATACCATCGACTGTCGCGAGCTGCTTGCCTTGCCCGGCTTCGTCGATTCGCACACGCACTGCGTGTTTGCCGGCGAGCGCAGTGAGGAATTTACCATGCGCGCCGAAGGACGGTCGTATCAGGAGATTGCCGGTATGGGTGGCGGCATCCGAAGTTCGGTCGAGCAGGTGCGAAAAGCATCCGTGGAAGAAATTGCCGATTACTCGCGGCCATTCGTCGAGCGAGCGCTGGCACTCGGCACAACCACGATGGAAATTAAATCGGGATATGGGCTCTCGACCGAGCACGAACGCAAACTACTCCGTGCGGCGCACATGCTCGGGAAAACCACAGCGATGGAGATCGTCCCGACCTATCTCGGCGCTCATGCCGTGCCGGCTGGGATGAAGCAATCGGACTACGTCGAAGAGATCATCTCCGAGCAGCTTCCGGCGCTGCGCCATGAAGCGGAATTCTGCGACGTATTCATGGACGAAGGCTATTTCACCCGTGATGAGACGATTCAAATCTGCAAGCGTGCAAGCGAACTTGGATTGAAAATCAAGCTGCATGCCGACGAACTTGCGGAAACAAATGGCGCCGCGACCGCCGCAGAACTCGGAGCGTTCAGTGCCGATCATTTGCTGAAAGTGAGCGATGGCGGAATTCGCGCGCTGGCATCGAGCGAACGCACCGTTGCTACGTTACTTCCTATCACCGCGCTCAGTTTGCGCGCACATTACGCACCAGCGCGAAAGCTTATCGAGGCCGGCTGCGCGGTCGCGATCGCAACGGATTGCAATCCCGGCAGCGCGATGAGCGAGAACATGCAGCTTGCCATTACGCTCGGAGTGATCGGAATGCAGATGTCGCCGGCAGAAGCACTTACTGCTGCCACGCTAAACGGCGCGGCCGCGCTGGGACGAGCGCAAACGCATGGCTCGATCGAACGTAATAAAATAGGCGATTTTATTTTGTGCGATATTCCGCGCCTGGAATATCTTCCATATCACATTGGCGTCAGTGATGTGAAAAGCGTAATTAAGCGCGGAGTTGTCGTGAAGGGCGAGCTTTAATGACCATTATATACAGCCATCGGGGTTCGTTCTCTGCGGCGAGCGGACGTCTCCCATTTAAATTCTTCATCTTGCTGCTCTTCATTCGATTGCGATGAAAGTGCGGCAT